>NZ_JBEXDT010000086.1:0-40981 GCF_040605905.1 Nonomuraea sp. NPDC005501
GCCGCGGCGTCCGCGGGCGTCGGCGGCCTGTTCCTCGCCGCGACCGCGTTCGACCCCGACGGCGCCGGCGACCCGCGAGCCGCCAGGTTGCGCGCCACCCTGCTCGACAGTGTCGTCATCGTCGACAGGCCCCACGTCCTGGGCGAGATGTTCGGCGGCGCCGCGGACGGGCTGCTGGTGGAGCTGGCGAACTGGAACGAGCGCAGCATGGGGGAGAGCGCCTGACGCCGCGCCGGCCGTGCCCGGCGCAGGGAGTTGCGGAGAACGGCATGATCCGTCACCATCGTCGGCATGACTAGTGGAAAGGGCGTTCTCCGCCCAGGCCGTTGAGGCCCACGGAGCCGGCCGAGGAGCCGGCCCACGACATCCTCACCGACATCCCCACCGACATTCCCGGCGCCGCGTTGCCGGCGTTTCTCGAACCTCTGCCGTACCCGCGGCGCATGCGGGCGCTGGCGCTGCTCGCCCGCCGCCTGGCGGGCACCTCGCGGGTGCGTGTCCTCCTGGGCGAGCTGTCCGCGGGAGACAGGGACGCCCGGCGTACGGCCCTGCACGTCGCCATGGCGGCCCGTGACCTCGGTTTCGTCCAGGATGTCCTCGCCGGCCCCGACATGGGGCTGCGACGGGCGGCGCTGCGCGCGGTGCGCACGCTCCCCGTACCGGATGCGGCGGTGGCCGCCGCGCTCCAGGACGCGCCCGCCGACCTGCGGCTGGCGCTGTACCGCACGCTGGCGCACGCCCGGCGGCAGACCCTCGCCGAGAGCCTGCTGCCGCACGTGCATGCCCGGTGGGGTGACCGCGAGGCCGCCGCGCTGCTGCCGGCCTGCGGTGCGACGACCGCCGGGCAGTGGCTGCCGCGGGTCGCCCACGCGGTGACGTCCTGGACGGCCCTGGCCGAACGGCACGCGGACGCCGTCATGGCGGTGGCCGAGCAGGAGCTGTCCTCGGGTGCCGACGCGTGGACCTGGTGGCGTCGCCGCGGGGCCGGCGTGGCGCGCGCGTCGCTGCGCGAGCCGGCGCGGCTGCTGGCCCTGCTGGAGCGGCGGGACCTGCGTCCGTTCGTCGTCAGGCTCCCCGTCACGGCTCTGAACGCGCTGTTCGGAGTGGACGTGGCACGTGCCACGAGGGTGGTCGCCGACGCCTGGTCGAGCTGCGGGTCGGCGCCGCCGAAGGCGCTGCTCCGCCGGCTGCGGTCGGTCCCGGACGCGGAGATCATGCGCCTCGCCCACGCGGATCGAGGGCTCGGCCCGGTGCTGCGGTGGCTGCCGCCCGCCCGCCGGGTCGTGATCTTCGAGGCGGTCGCCGGGAAGCGGGGCGGATCCACCGGCATGTGGGCCCTGGACGTGCTCGGGTGGTTGCCCGCCGGGCCGGCGGCGGCCGAGGCCAGGCACATGCTCGCCTGGTACGAGTCGGTGTGGCACTCCGCTCGCGCCCGGCTGGACGATCCGAACATCCCGCTGCGGCTCACCTCCTTCCTGCCGTACGAGGAGGCGGCCGGACCGCTGAGGGAGGCCGCGGTGGGCGGGGACCCGCGGCGGCGGGGACTGGCAAGGACGCTGCTGGTGCGGTGCGCCGTCCGCGCCGGGGACCGGGCGGAGCTCCACGCGCTGCTGGCGGACCTGGCGGCGCGTACCGTCAACGAACAGGACCCGCTCCGCCGGGACCTGCTGACCGCTCTGCGTGAGGTGCCGCCGGGGCTGTTCGACGACTCCTGCGCCGGGACGCTGGATCGCATCGCCACCGACGCGCTGGAGGCGCCGGACTCCTCCCTGGCCACCGCGGAGGCGCTGCACGGGCTGGCCGGCCGGACCCTGCGGCACCATGATCCGGGCGTGGCGCCGGCGCTGACCGCATGGGCGCTCGGCGTGTACGGAGGGCTGGTGGCCCGGCACGGCGCGGACGGTCTGCCCGGGCGGGTGTCCCGGACCGTCCCCGCGGGCCGCCGCCGTTACGCGTCCGACACGCCCGCGGTGCCGGAACCTCTGGACCGGGTGCTGCGCGCGGGTCAGGAGCACGATCTGCTCGCGCTGCTGCGCCCGCACCTTCGCGCGGCGCGCGAGCGGGGGGACTTCGCCCTGGCCGTGGCCCTCGCCCATGCGCTCGGCCGTCGCTCGTGGGCGCTGGCCGAGCTCCTGGACGACCTGCGCGCCGCCGTACGTCTGGCCCCCGAGCCGCTCGCCCGCGAGGCCGCCGGGCTGTGGCTGACCCGCCCGCACCATCGTCGGCGGACGCTCCAGCCGGTCCGTGCTCCGGGACCGGAGCGGCCACCGGGAGGCGGGCGCCCGCCGTACGCGACGGGTGGTGAGCGGGAGCGGCGGGTCGCCGAGCTCGTCCGCGAGGACCCGTCCACCGTGGTGCTGCCCGCCGTCTGGCGCACGGTGGCCCGGCGCCGCACCGACCTGCTCCCGCCGCTGCTGGAGAGCGACCGCGGCGGCCGGTTCGCCGGCTCCGCGTGGGTGCCGCCGGTGAGTGCCGGGGACGCCGGCCGGTGGACACCCGGCCAGCTCGACCGGGTGCGCGCCGTGCTCGCGGAGGCCGTACACGACGAGGGGCTGCCCATCGCCCTGCGGGTGGCCGCCGTCCGGGCGACGGGCCGGATCAGCGGCGGGCTGGACCTCCTGGCCGCCTGGGCGAGGCGGGAGGAGGTGGTGCTGGCCGAGGCCGCCATCGCGGCCATGGCGGACGCCGACGCGCCTGGCCGGGCGGTGCGCCTGCTCCTGGAGCACGCCGGCGGGCGGGCGTCCCGGGTCGCGGTGGCGGCGCTGGCTCGCCGCTGCGGGGCGGTCCCGCCGTCGCTGCTCGGCCCGCTCCTGGAGAAGGCGCTGACCGCCCCGGACAGCAAGGTCGTCCTGCGCAAGCAGGCGATCCGCCGGCTAGGGCGCGACCGGCCGCCGGGCGCGGCGGACGTTCTGCTGCGGGCGTGGGCGGACCCGGGGCTGCACCGGGACGTACGGGTGGCGGTGGCGTCGGTGCTGCGTGGCATGCCCGAGGATGCCCGGGCTCTTGACGCGCTGGGGGACGCGGCCGGCCGGCACGCCGGTGAGCCGATGCTGCGCGAGCTCCTCGCGGCTCATCCGTTGGAGTACGCCCCCGACGTCCGTCCCCGCTACGCGGACCTGGTACGGCGGCTGCTCCTGGCCGCCGACCTGCCGGGCGTGCGTTTCCGCGCGTCGAAGGCGTTCGCCCTGTGGGCGCACTGGTACCGGGGCGGCCTCGAGGAGATCATCGAGGCCGCGGCCGACCCGGGGTCGGGCGAGCAGGCCATGGAGGTGTTCCTGGCGCTGCTGCGGGCCGGGACGATCCGGTCCCAGGCGCTCGACGTGCTCTCCCGGCTGGCCGCCGCCGTACCCGGTGAGAGCCTGCGGACGCCGGCGCGGGCGCGCGTGGCCGGCCTCGTGGAGGAGCTGGCCAGGGTGCAGGACCTGAATGTCGTGGCCGAGCCGTGGCGGCGCCGGCTCGCCCGTGACGCGGTGGACCTGCTCGCCGGCCGGCCGCTGCTGCTGACCCAGGCGGTGCGGCTCGCCGTGGCGCTGCTCCCGGCGGACGAGGAGGGGGAGTCACCGTCGTTCGGCGATGAGCTGTGCGCGCTCGCCGACCTGCTCCACGACCGGCCGGTCCTGGCGGCTCGCACGGCCGTCAGGGTCGTCTCGGAGGTGTTCGGCAGGTACCGCAGGCGGTGGCCGATGCCGACCGCGGCCGTCCCGGTCGTGGCTCGGCGGCTGATGGATCGCGGTGATCTCGCCGGGGCCCTGTTCGCGCTCGCGCTGACGCGGGTCTGCGGGGAGCGTGCCGAGTGGGCGGCGCCGTGGGAGGAGCTCCTGCACGACCTGCGGAGTTCTCCGCACCTCGAGGTCCGTCAGGACGCCTGGGACACCTTCCCCGGCTGAGTCGGAGGGAGACCCGGCCGTGAGAAGATCCATCCGCATATGTACGGGTTCGGAGTGTGGAGGGGGATCGATGTTCGCGACATCGCTGGGTGACGACGGCGCGGAGCTGCGGCCGCTGGAGCCGTGGCGAGCCGAGGAGTTCCTGGCCCACATGGACCGGGGGCGGGAGTTCGTCGGGCAGCACGTGGCGCTGGGGGACATCGTCACGGACCTGGAGTCGGCCCGCCGGTTCCTCCAGACGTACGCGGACAAGGCCGCGGCCGACGCCGGGCGGATCTACGGCATCTGGACGGACGGGAAGCTGGTCGGCGGAGTCCTCTTCCGGACGATGGACGTCGCGCAGGGCACCGCCGAGGTGGGCTGCTGGCTGGAGCCGTCGGCCGTGGGCAGGGGCCTGGTGACGCGGGCCGCACGCGTGATCATCGATTGGGCCGTCGAGGAGCGGGGCGTCCACCGCGTGGAGTGGCACGTCTCGGCGGCCAACGAGGCCAGCATCGCGGTGGCCCGGCGGCTGGGGATGACGAAGGACGGGGTCCTGCGGGAGAGCTTCCTGTACCGGGGGAAGCGGCAGGACATCGAGGTCTGGTCGGTGCTCGCGCCGGAGTGGCGGACGGGCGGGCGTCGCGGGGCCCTGTGACGTCCGCATCCCGGGCCTGAGCCGGTCGGCTCCCGAACGCGAGCCCTAGTCCACGTCCGCCACGCGGACCACGTACTTGCCGTTGCCGCGGCCGTCGGCGAGCAGCTGGTGCACGGCGGGCACGCCGGCCAGCGAGCCGACCCGCGTGAGCGCGACATCGAGCCGGCCGGCTCCGACCAGGTCCAGAACGCGCCGCAGGCCCGCGGCCACCCGTTGGGGAGCCGACCGGCTCAGGCTCGTGATGCTGAAGCCGCCGATCGCGACGTTGCCGCCGATGAGCCGTCCCGCCTCCGGCAGGGGAGCGGGCGCCCCGCCGCCCGCGTTGCCGAAGATGACGATCCGCCCGCCCGGCGACGTGATCGCCAGGTCGACGTCGAGCAGGCTGGTGCCCATCGGGTCCAGGACGACGTCCACGCCGTTCCCGCCGACGGCGGCGCGTACGGCCTCGGCGAGCTCGGCGCCGCGGGGGAGGACGACGTCGTATCCGCTCCGCCGGGTGGCATCGACCTTGTCCGGGCGGCCGACGGTGCCGATGAGCGTGCCGCCGCCCAGCGCGGGGACCAGCCGAGCCAGAGCGCCCCCCACGCCCCCTCCCGCCGAGTGCACCAGCACGCTCTCGCCGGGGGTGAACCGCGCGGCATCGGTCAGGAGCAGCAGCGCGGAGGTGAACACCATCGGCGTGCCCGCCGCCGTGGGCAGCGGGATCTCCGCCGGCACCGGCACGGTCAGCGCCGCCGGCGCGATCGCCACCTCGGCGAGGCCGCCTCCCGGTGTGAACGCGACCACCCGCTGCCCCGCCACCAGGCCGCCGACGCCCGGGCCGGCCTCCCGGACGGTGCCGGCCACCTCGAGGCCGGGCACGTACGGCCACGCCGGCGCGTAACCCGGATCGCCGCGGCGGGCCATCACGTCCATGAAGTTGATCCCGGCCCAGGCGACGTCGATGCTCACCTCTCCCTCGCCCGGCCGTGGTTCGCCGATCTCCTGAACCTCCGTGCGGTCCGATCCCGCCGACGGCGCGGTCATCACCAAGGCACGCATCCCGGCCCACTTTCTTTCGATGTTCGTCGTACAACGAAAGTCGTATCATGGTTGTACGACGTTTGTCGAAAGAGAGATGCGACATGCCCCGATCGAACAGCCGCCGCCCAGCCCTGGTCCACCCGGACGCCGACGCGCTCGACGTGCTCGACATCCTGCACGCGCTGGCCGACCCCACCCGCATGACGATCGTACGGACCCTGCGCGCCGCGCCCGAGCGGGCCTGCGGCACCTTCCCGGTGGACGTGGCGCCGTCCACGCTCACCCACCACTTCCGGGTGCTCCGCGAGGCCGGCCTCATCCGCCAGCGCGAGGACGGCAACCGCCGCTGGACCGCACTGCGTCTGGAGGACCTCGACGCCCGCTTCCCCGGTCTCCTGGACGCCATCGTGAACGCCTACGCGTCCGACGCCCACGCGTCCGAGGTCGCCGAAGGCTGACCGGGCCCGCGGGCCCGAGGCCGGCGGCACGGACGGGCGACGTCCGAACACAGATATGTATGGACACGCTGCGTGACTGAGACGATACTCAACGTGTCAGCCCCCTTTGTTTCCTGCGATCACTTCACCACTGCCAGCACCGCATTCGCCGGCGTGCCGTGTTGCCCGGAGTCGTGCCCGTCAGGGGACAGGACAGAAGGAGAACGATGCATTCGAAGAGGTTCCTGGCCCTCCCCCTCACGGTCCTCGCGGCGGTGGCGTGCCTCACGACGACCGCCGCGGCCAGCGCGGCGCCCGCTCCGGTCGCCGCGGCCGCCCGTCCGTCAGCGCTTCCTCCCGGCTACCAGCTGGTCACCCTGCCCAACGCCAACGTCCCCAACTTCCAGCGCCGCACGCTCTACTGTCCCGGCGCCAAGAAGGTCCTCGGCGGCGGCGCCGAGGCGCGCGGCAACCGGGCGATCCTGGTCGGGTCGTTCCCCACCGATGACGGCCGCGGCTGGATCGGCATCGGCCGCCAGGACGGCTACAACGACGTCGGCATCAGCGTCTTCGCCATCTGCGCCGACTGACCTCGGCCTCCGCCGGCCCCGGTCGCTCCACGGCCGGGGCCGGCTCCATGTCCGGCGCCCGGACCGGGGGTGACCGCGTCCGGCAGGCCGTCCTCCAGGTCGCGTCACGGTGGTCGGCGTGGTCGTTACCTGAAGTTGCCATCCGACAGCTGAGCGTTACCATGGCTGGGGATCCTCCTTACCGCCCCTTTCCCCCCGAGCATGGAGCGCCGCATGGAGCGAACGGTTCTGGCCGCCGTCACCGAACGTCCCGACGCCGACTCGGCGCTCGCCGAGCAGATCCGCCGCGTGTGCGCGGCGATGGACGAGCTCGGGCTCCAGGTGCGCTGGACCCACCGGCCCGGCGACGCCCTGGCGGTGGTCGGGTCCGACGCGTCGCTGACGGCGGTGCTGGCGGCGTGGGACGGGCCGGGGGCCGAGGAGCTGCTGGGCGCGGTGGGCCGCCGGTTCCGCGGCCTGCCCGTCTTCCTGATGACCCAGGAGCAGGAGCTCCCGTTGTGGGTCTACGAGGTCATCCAGGGCTACGTCTTCCCGCTGGAGGACACTCCGCAGTTCATCGCCGGGCGCATCGCCCACGCCGCCGACCAGTACGCCGATAAGATCCTTCCGCCGTTCTTCGGGGCCCTGCGCCGCCTCCAGGACCACCATCGCTACTCCTGGCACACCCCGGCGCACGCCGGAGGCGTGGCCTTCCTCAAGTCCCCGGTCGGGCGGGCGTTCTTCGACTTCTACGGCGAGCGGCTGCTGCGCACCGACCTGTCCATCTCCGTCACCGAGCTGGGATCGCCGCTCGACCACACCGGCCCCATCGGGGAGGCCGAGCGCAACGCCGCCCGCATCTTCGGCGCCGACCGCACCTTCTTCGTCGTCAACGGCAACTCCACGGCCAACCGCATCGTCGGTCACCACGCGATCGCCCGCGACGACACCGTCCTGGTGGACCGCAACTGCCACAAGTCGGTCCAGCACGCGCTGGCGATCAGCGGCGCCCGGCCGGTCTATCTCGTGCCCGAGCGCAACGGGCTCGGCCTGGCGGGCCCGATCCCGCCCGCCGCCCTGGAGGCGGGCGCGATCCGCGAGCGGCTGGCCGCCCACCCCCTCGCCGCCGCCGAGCCGTCGTACGCGGTGGTCACGAACTCCACCTACGACGGGGTGTGCTACGACGCGGTGCGGGTCGGCGAGCTGCTCGGCGCCAGCGTGCCCCGGGTGCACTTCGACGAGGCGTGGTTCGCCTACGCCCGGTTCAACCCGCTCTACGCCGGCCGGTACGGCATGGCGATCGACGAGCGCACCCTGCCGGGCCCGGACCGCCCCACCGTGTTCGCCACCCAGTCGACGCACAAGCTGCTGGCGGCGCTGTCGCAGGCGGCGATGCTGCACGTCCGCCCCGCCGAGCGGGCGCCGGTCGACTACGACGCGTTGAACGAGACCTACCTCATGCACGCCTCCACGTCACCGCTGTACCCGATGATCGCCTCGCTGGACGTCGCGGCGGCGATGATGGACGGCCCGTCGGGGCCGTTCCTCACCGGGGAGGCGATCGTCGAGGCGGTCCGGTTCCGGCAGGCGATGGTACGGCTGGCCGCCCGCATCCGCGAGGACGAGCTGCGGCCCGACTGGTTCTTCGGCGTCTGGCAGCCCCCGGCGGTCACCGACCCGAGCACCGGCCGGACCGTCTCCTTCGCCGACGCCGACCCGGGGCTGCTGTGCGCCGAACCCCGGTGCTGGACCCTGGAGGCGGGCGCCGCGTGGCACGGGTTCGACGGGATGTCGGAGGGCTACTGCCTGCTCGACCCGGTCAAGGTCACGATCACCTGCCCGGGCGCCGACGCCGCCACGGGCACGCTCGCGTGGGGCATCCCGGCCCGCGTCGTGGCCGCCTACCTGGAGCGGCGCGGCATCGTGGTGGAGAAGACGGGCGACCACACCTTGCTGGTGCTGTTCTCCATGGGGATCACCAAGGGCAAGTGGGGCACGCTGATCGACGCGCTCACCGACTTCAAGCACGCCTACGACAACGACCTGCCGCTGGCGGAGGTGCTGCCCGGCTTCGGGCCGCCCGCGATCTCGCTGCAGAAGTTCTGCACCCTGGTCCACGAGAGGCTGCGTGACTCCGGGGTCGGGAAGCTTCTCGACCAGGTCTTCACCACCCTGCCCGATCCGGTCACGACTCCGGGCGACTGCTACCAGGCGATGATCCGGGCCCGCACCGAGCGCGTCCCGCTGACCGGCCTGCCCGATCGGGTCGCCGCGGCCACGGTGGTGGTCACCCCGCCCGGCATCCCCATGCTGATGCCCGGAGAGGCGACCGGCCCGGCCGACGGCCCGCTGATGACGTACCTGCGGGCTCTGGAGGACTTCGACCGGTCCTTCCCGGATCTGGCCACCGACATCCACGGCGCCCACCGCGACGGCGAGGGCCGCTACTGGGTGGAGGTCGTCAAGGACTGACCCCGAGCCCACGCGCCCCGGTGGCCGTGCGCAGGGATTCACGTGGCCCGGACCCGCGTGCGCCGCGGTCGCGCGGAGTCGTGTGCCCTGCCGGTGCAGGGGAGCGTGACGTCCACTCGCGTTCCCTCGCCCGCGCCGCCTGGCGCGGCGTGCTCCGCTCGACCGGGACCAGCAGCATGGCGAGCACCGGCTGACCGCGTACATCCGGTCCCGGAGCCGGGGCGGAAAAGGTGCATGGCTGGTCATCACCAACCACGATCGGTCCCGGATGTGCGCGCGTCGTCTGCCGCATGCCGCGGGTTCTCGACGGCTGCCACCGCAGGCCGGCGAGTGCGGGGCCGTCGGAGGGCTCGATCAAGCGGATCAACGTGGAGCTCACGGGTGTTCTGCCGTCCTTTCTGCTGTGGTGGTCGGTCGGTCGCGCGGACGTCTGCGGGGTCTCGCTTGATGATCGGCTACAGCTTGCCGTTACATGTTGGGTGTGCCGGTGACCAACGGCAGCGAGATCGAGGTGCCGGCCAGGTCGATGGTGACGTTGGCCCCGGTGCCGGGTTCGACGTCGGTCCCGGAGCCGTTGCCGCTCTCGTCGAGGTTGAAGTCGTCGTTGGCGCCGGTCAGCACCAGACCCAGCCGGTGCCCGGCCTTGAACTCGTAGTCCTGCGGCAGCATCTTCCAGGTGATCTGGTACGACTTGCCCGGCGTCAGCGGTGTCGAGCGGCTCAGCGACTTGTGGTTCTGCGCGTCCAGGATGCCGCGGGTGACCACCTGGAAGTCGGAGGTCGCCGTGTTGTCGGCGGCCCTGCGGTAGCAGCCGTCGTCATCGGCGCTCGCCTGGCCGATGCAGTCTTCGCCGCCGATGAACGTCAGGCCTTCCGCGGCCGTCGCGGTGCGTTCGTGGGTGATGCGGGTGTCGGTGCCGTAGTCGACGAGCAGGACGCCCAGGTTGGCGGTCGGCTTGTCCAGCTTCAGGCGCAGGCTCACCGACGGCGTTCCGGACAGCCGGGTCGCCTTCTGCAGCGGCGGGGTCAGGAAGGCGAGCCGGTTCGGGTTGGCGGTGGCGGGGTCGGTGGCCATCGCGACCTCGCTCTTGGCCAGGTCGAGGTAGCTGCCGGTGCCGGTCGAGGGCTTGGTGCCCAGGGAGCCGTCCCGCTGCGGTCGCAGGGTCGCCGTCCGGGTCGGTGCCGGCCAGTCGGCCTGGGTGATCCAGCGGTCCGGGCCGAGCTGTACGTCGACGCGCGGCTGCCGCATGATGTCGTTGGCGACGCCCATGAGTTCGTGGTCGAACCACTGGTGCAGGGTGTCCATCCACACCTCGCGCCGGGCCCAGAACGGGTCGACGTGCCCGTACTGCGTCACCCACGCCTTGCGCCGCACGTCGCGGGGCAGCGCGGCCCACCACTCGGAGAACTGGCTGCCCACCACGTTGCGGTCGTGCATGCCCATCACCGAGAACACGCTGGCGCGGACGTTGCGCGCCTTGGAGATCGTCCCGGTCCGGTAGTTGCGCTCGTCCCAGTAGGCGTTGTAGTTGCCGGTGGCGTCGTCGGAGTCTTGGAGCAGCTTCGCACTCACCGCCGCGCATCTGCCCGGATCGGCGGCGACCCGTTCGGCCTGCCAGGACGCCTGGCCCGCGAACCAGCTGAGGGTGCCGTTGATGCGCGAGTTCTCATATCCGCTGGTGTAGCCGGAGATGTTCACGATCGTCTCCAGCCCCCGTACGCCGGTGCCGGCGACGGCGGCGCCGAGCGCTCCCTCATAGGAGTGGCCGATCATCCCGGTACGTCCGGTGGTCCAGCTGGCCTTGACCGGTTTGCCCTGGTCGTCGTAGGCCCTGGCCCGGCCGTTCAGCCAGTCTACGACCGCCTTGCCGCCCAGCACGTCGGAGGCGCCATAGGAGCTCGGGCAGCCCTCGGACAGCCTGGTGCCGATCATGTCGACGGCCAGGAACGCATATCCGCGGGGGACGAAGTAGTTGTCGTAGGCCAGCGGGAATTTCGTCACGTTTCCGTTCGCGTCGTACGTCTTGTGATCCAGCTCGTAGCCGACGCCGGGGTTGTCGTAGTACGGGCTCTCATGCATGATCACCGGGACCTTGAGCCCGGAATCGCTCTCCTTGGGCCGGATGATGTCCACCCGGACCAGGTCCTTCTTGCCGTCGCCGTCGCTGTCGACCGGCGACTGCACCCGGACGTGCTCACGGATGGCGTCGGCGTAGGAGAAGACGGGCTGCGTGAGCCCGCCGGAGATCGCCGGCTTCGCCGTCGCGGACGCGGCGGGAACACCGGCGACCACGAGCGGAGCTGCGACGACGACTGCGGCGAGTAACCCTCGCCGGTTCAAACTGGACATGTGCCCTCCATGAGGTTGATGACTGGCTATGGCTGAAGCGCCGCATCACGCGGCTGACGAGAACCTCGCGACAAGCCCGTCAGGCGGCGTCGAGGGCTTCGGTGATCTTCCGGGTCATGTCGGCGAGGGTGGGGCTGGGCGAGCCCTGGGTGCGGGCGGCGGCTTCGACGGCGACGAGGACGGTGTTGCGGAAGTTGCCGGCCTCGGCCGGGGCCTGCTGCTTGAGCAGGGTCATGGCCGCGGTCAGGGCCGGCAGCACGTGGTCGGCGAGTTCGGCGACGGACTTGCCGTCCAGGTTGATGTCCTTGGTCTTGGCGGCGAGGACGTGCCCGATCGCGCCGGTGGCCGAGGACAAGGCGATGGAGCCGTGGGTGGCCACCTTGTGGGGTCTGCCGGCGGCGTCGGCGGCGGACATCAGCGAGATGGCGCCGTACGCGGCGGTGCGCAGGGTGGACTTGTCCTGGTCGGTCAGGGTGATGGACATGGTCGGGTGCTCCTTGGGTGTGTCTCTGACGTCCGGATGAATGGTGAAGGTGGTCCCGGTGGGCTCTCCCATCGGGAGGGTGGGCGGGGTGTCAGTCGTCGATGGCCTGGTAGAGGGTGGTCCAGAAGTCGTTCATCAGGTGCGCCGGGCTGGGGACGGAGTAGCCGAGCTGGCAGAGCAGGATGCCGGTGAGCTGGTTGGCCGGATCGGCGTAGGCCGAGGTGCCGCTTCCGCCGTCCCAGCCGAACTGGCCGATGGGGGCGTAGTCGCCGCGGTAGGTGCGCACCGCCATGCCCATCCCCCAGCCGCCCTGCTGCCCCTGGCCGAAGGAGATATGGACGTTGTTGGTGGCCAGGGCGGTGCGGGCGGCGTTCTGTTCGGGGGTGAGCCGGTTGGTGGTCATCAGCTCCACGGCTGCCCGGGACAGGATCCGCCTGCCCTGGTGCGTGCCGCCGTTCAGCAGCATCTGGAAATAGGCGTGGTAGTCGTCGGCGGTGGAGACCAGCCCGCCGCCGCCACCCTGGAACGCCGGCGGCCGGCTCCACCGTCCGCCCTCGGGCTCATCCCAGGCGAGGAACTCGCCGCTGCTCGGGTCGGGGGCGTACAGGGTCGGCAGCCGGTCGATCTCCTCGGTGGGCACGTGGAAGCCGGTGTCGACCATCCCGAGGGGCTCGAAGACGCGCTCGCGCAGGAACTCCTCGAACGACTGGCCGCTGACCCGAGAGACGAGCACGCCGACCAGGTCGCTGCTGATCTGGTATTGCCACTGCTCGCCGGGCTGGTACATCAGCGGCAGCTCGCCCAGGCGGCGCATCCACTCATCCTGCTCGGGCATCTCCACCGGCAGGTTGGGCGTGAGTCCCTGCTCGAAGACCGCGTTCATGATCGGCTTGCCCAGCGCCGTGAAATCCATGCCGAGCCCGAAGGTGGAGGTCAGCACGTCCCGCACGGTGATCGGCCGGCGCGCCGGCACCGTGTCGTCCAGCGGGCCGTCGGGCCGCGTCAGCACTCGCCGGCCGGCCAGCTCGGGCAGCCACTCATCCACCACGTCGTCCAGCCGCAGCCGGCACTCATCCAGCAACACCATCGCCGCCGCGATCGAGACCGGCTTGGAGGTGGAGGCCATCCGGAAGATCGTGTCGCGGCGCATCGGCGCGCCACCGTCATGCCGCATCGTCCCGAGCGCCTCGACGTGCGTATGGCCGCCCCGGCTGACCAGGGCGACGACTCCGGGAATCCGTCCGGAGTCGACATGGCGCTCCAGCACCTCACGCAGCTTGTACAGTCCGGGCTTGGAGAAGCCGTCAGCACCCATCATGAATCTCCTTGCATACGTTGTTCGATAGTGCGAGACCGGTAGGTCCGGTTCGCTGGACCGCTCATGGGATCCACCGTCGCCGACCGCGCTGACGGCGGGCCGTCGCCGTCCTGACGCCGCCGCTGACACGACGCCGCGCGGCCTGCCCGCCCCTGGGCGAGGTGTCAGGCGTACGACGTCGTCCCGAGCCAGAGAGCTCAGATCCGGGGGCCGAGGAAGCAGCCGCCGGAGGCGTCGATGATCTGCCCGGTCGCCCAGCGGCCCGCCTCGGAGGGCAGGAAGGTCACCACATCGGCGACGTCAGCGGGCCGGCCGGCCCGGGGAATGGCGTTGCCGCTGCCCACCAGCTGCTGGACCTCGGGGTTGTCGAGCATCCACGGGTTCATGTCGGTGACCGTCGGACCGGGCGCCACGGCGTTGACCGTGATGCCCCGCTCGCCGACCACCTGGGCCAAGGAGCGGCTGAGCACCTCGATGGCGGCCTTGCTCATCGCGTACGGCTGCTCGGGCATCGCGATCCTGGTCGCCGCGGCCGACAGGTTGATGATGCGGCCGCGAGCAGGCCCACCTCCAGGGCGGCGAACAGGATGTCCACGTCCCCGGCCACCCCCAGCTCAGCCCGGACCGGGAAGGCCCGGCCGCCGTCCTTCTCGATCAGGTGCACGGTCTGGCGGGCGGCCCTGTCATTGCTGCCATAGTGCACGGCCACCAGCGCCCCGTCGGCCGCCAGCCGCCGCGCGATCGCCTGCCCGATCCCCCGCGAAGCTCCGGTCACCAGCGCCGTCTTGCCCGTCAATGGCGTCATTCGTCATCCCAGAAGTGGTCCAATTCTTCCCACCACTAGGATCGGCGCGAGCAGCCGCTGCAACAACGACAACCTGCGCAAGGCTGCATTAACCGCTACATTAACGCGAAGGAGGATCGTGGAACTTCGCGCCATCGAGATCTTCCTGACCCTGGCTGAAGAGCTGCACTTCGGGCGGACCGCCGAACGGCTGTGCGTCACCCCCGCCCGCATCACCCAGGCCATCAAGAAGCAGGAACGCCAGATTGGCGCCCCGCTGTTCGAGCGCACCAACCGCATGGTCCGGCTGACCCCGCTCGGCCGGCAGCTCCGCGACGACCTCTGGCCCGTCTACACCGGACTGCAGGACGGCATGCGCCGCGCCAAGCTCGCCGCCCGGGGCGTCACCGCCGTGCTGCGCGTCGGCATGCTCCCCATCAACATCCAGGACCTGCGCCCCTTCTGGGACACCTTCCGCACCCGCCACCCGCAGTGGCAGCTGAAGATCCAGCACGCCTCCTTCGTCGATCCGTTCGCCGGGGTGCGCCATGGCGATGTCGACGTCCTGGTCTGCTGGCTGCCGGTCGAAGAACCCGACCTGACCGTGGGCCCGGTCCTGCTCGGCGAGCCGCGCGTGCTGGCCGTGGCCGCCGAGCACGAACTCACCCGGCTCACCTCGATCTCGCTGGAGATGCTCGCCGACTTCCAGCACGCGAACGCCCCAGGATGGCCGGACTACTGGGCCGACGGCTACGTCCCGTCCCACACCCGCTCGGGGCGCCGGATCGAACGCGGCCCGCTGGTTCGCAACACCGAAGAGGTTCTCACCCTGGCCAGCACCGGAGAGCTCGTCAACCTCTTCCCCGGCCACATGAGGCGCTACTGGAATCGCCCCGACATCGCCTACCTGCCCGTCCAGGACATCGACTTCCTGCGATACGCCCTGGTGTGGCGTACCGAGACCGAGAACGACCTTATCCGCGCCTTCGCCCGAGTCGCCGCCGACCTCGGCCCTCTCGCCCCCTGAGCCGCACACCGGGCACGCCGCGTCGCTCTGGGACGAGCGGGTGAGAGAGGGCCGTGCTGGAACAGCTCGATCGCGGAAAGAGCTATACCGGCCTCGACCTGCACCAACTGCGCCACAGCGCCGCCAGCCACCTCGGCGAAGCCGAAATCCCGCTGCAGCTCATCATGGGCAAGACCCGCACAAAAACCCCCGCACCGCCATGCGCTACGTCAAATTCGGCCCCGAAGCCATAGCCAAGGTCACCCATGCACCTAGGCCCTGTTTCAAAAATGGATCAATGAGTGCGATGATTTGCCGATCGCCTAAGGAGGTCTGAGGGACGGTATGCTCCACTTGTTGTTTCTGCAGTACACGGCGTCGGAGCGGGAGGCAGAGCCATTCGTCGCTGCTCATGTCGAGTTCCTGGAACGTCATCACCGCGATGGCATGTTCTTGCTGTCGGGGCAGACGGTGCCCTCGGCTCTGGGTGGGGCCATCGTGGCATACGGCATTGACCGTGTGGCTGCCGAGCGGATGGCTGCCGAGGATCCGTTTGTTGTGGCTGGCGTCGCCAAGTACACGGTCACGACGATCGATGTGGGGCGGGTGCACCCAATATTGGCTGCGGTGCTAGAGGTGGAGCAGTCTCGGGTGCGCGGCTGATGGTGGCTACAGCCACTCGTTGATGGCGGCGATGGTGATGGTGGCTTCATAGCGGACGGCCAGCTTTTCGTACCTGGTCGCAACGGCCCGGTGGCGTTTGAGTCGGTTGATGCCACATCCCACGGCGTGACGCTCCCCGGTAGTCGATCTTGCAGAACGTGGGCGGCCGACCTCCTCGGCTGCCCCGGTTCTTACGGTGACGGATCTGATCTGTCTTCTCCGGGATCGTGCACGCGATGCCGCGCCTGCGCAGGTAGGCGCGGTTGGCGCGCGAGCCGTACGCCTTATCGGCACGGACCCTGTCCGGACGCTTGCGCGGGCGCCCCGGCCCCAGTCGGGGCACACTGATCCGCTCCAGCACGAGCTGGAACTGAGGAGAATCCCCGCGTTGACCAGCAGTGATGATCAGCGATAACAGCTTCTGCCCCTGCTCGACGGCCAGATGCAGCTTGGTGGTCAGCCCACCCCGAGAGCGGCCCAGGCCATGGTCGGCAGGCTCGATGTCGATGCCGCCGGGCGGCTCGACCTGCAGATCCCCCTTTTACGCGCACCAGCGGCGTGCTGGTGCGCGCGGGTGATCGTGGAGTCCACGCGCACATCCCAGGTGATCAGCCCCTTGGCGACGGCTCTGGCCTGCAGCTCCTTCAAGATCCGAGCCCACGTGCCGTCCCGCTGCCACCGCCGAAACAGCCCGTACACGGTCTCCCACTCGCCATACCGGGCTGGCACGTCCCGCCACGGCGCACCCGTCCGCGTCCGCCACTGGATGCCATCGATGAGCTGCCGTTTCGTCCATTTCGGCGGCCTGCCCGGCTTCTTGCCGACCGGCAGCAACGGCTCCAGGACCGCCCACCTAGCGGCAGTAAATCCCCACGACCCACCCAAAGATCATCCCAAAGTTGATCACTCCGTGATCCACTTTTGAAACAGACCCCAGCCCCACCCGCCGCCGACACTAGGCCCCGTCACAAGGCGCCGGGCACCTGGACGCCATCCCACGCAGCCCAAACAGGTAGTCGCTCACCGCGCCCCGGCTCTCGGCGATCACTACGGTGACCCCGACGACAAATACCGATCCAAGAATCACGACCTCAGGCGATCCAAGTCACAGGTTGTTGCAGCGTTCGGCCGCGTTGCGCTGCTTGGAGAGATCGGGATCATGGATGATCGGCCGGCCGCCGCGGGAGCCGCGCTTCTTCCGGTTGGCGGCCTGGTCGACCTTCTCCGGGATGACCGCTTTGATCCGGCGTCGGCGTAGATAGGCGCGGTTGCCGCGAGAGGAGTACGCCTTGTCCGCGGCCACCGCGCCCGGCCGGGTGCGCGGACGGCCGATAGGCAGGCGAATCTTGATGCGCTCCAGCACGGCGCGGAACTGCGGGCTGTCTCCGGCCTGGCCGGCGGTCAGGACGAAGGACAACGGACGGCATCGACGGTCCGGTCGGCCGACAGATGCACCTTGCTGGTCAGGCCGCCTCGCGAGCGGCCAGCTTGGCCGCCTTCAGCCGGAACCGATGCCGGCGTCGTAGCCGCCTTCGTCCGTCCCCGTCGTCTCGGGTGCTTTGCCCCTTTGGCGTAGCCCCTCGGCCGGCGATTGGGTGGAGGGAGCGGCCGCCTCCAGGATCGCTGACTTCGCCGCCGAGGCCGACGTGGGTGATGCCCCGCAGTGGCCCAGTGATTCGTCCGGCTCGCCGCCGGCGGCCGGTCAGATCATCAGGCCACCGGAGACCCGCAGGTTCTGACCCGTGATCCATTGTGAGTCGGGCCCGGCCAGGAAGGCAACGACGTTGGCGATGTCCTGCGGGCGTCCCAGCCGTTGCAGTGGCGTCAGGGCCACAGTGTGCTCGATGGCCTGCTCCAGATGCTCCCCGGCAGCGGCGCGCATCATGTCTGTGTCGGTGGCACCAGGGGACACGCTGTTGACCGTGATGCCCCTGGGACCGAATTCGCGGGCGGCGACCGCGGTGATCGACTCCAGCGCCGCCTTGCTGGCGAAGTACAGGGCCAGACCCGGCACCGCACCGGCAGAGGAGATGTTGATGATCCGTCCACCCTCGCTGAGCCTTTCGGCAGCGGCTTGGATAACGAAGAACGGCCCCTTGGTGTTGACGGTCATCACCTCGTCGAAGTCGCTCTCAGTGGCGTCGCAGATGTTCCCCATCGGATTGATCGCCGCGTTGTTGACCACCACGTCCAAACCGGCCAGGTTCCGGTCGACCTCGCCGAAGAGGTACTTCATGTCCTCCAGGCGCCCCTGGTCCGCTCGTACTGCGATCGCCTGCCCACCAAAGGCCGCCACTTCAGCCACCACGTCCTCCGCCGCTGCCTGGTCGCGCCTGAAGCTGAAGATCACTGCCGCGCCCTCAGCAGCCAGTCTCACCACAATCGCTCGCCCGATCCCGCGGGACCCGCCGGTCCAGTGCCGACTTGTTGTCCAACGTTCCCATGCCAACTCCTTGCCGTCGGCGCCTCCCCTGATGGGAGCGCCTCACAGCAGAGTCGTGACACCGGTGTCAGTCTTGACATCCGAGCCGAGAAAATCCGGGAAAGGGGCCAGCGGCACCGGGCCCTGCCGCGACCGAGGGCGAAGGCGCATCGCGACAGGGAGACTCCGGGGCTGAGCGGCGACGGCCGTCATCTGCATCAGCCATTCGCGGTCGGCGGCCACCGCTTGCGCGCTCGGCGCGATGTCCGGTTCGGCCTTGGTCGTGCCGGACGCATGATCGGGCAGCCGGTGCCGGTCGATGACATCTCGCCGGAAGATCTCTTCGGGCTCGCGGAGCCCGCCGAACGGCCGCTGCAGGTCGCTCAGCGCGTCGCCGGACAGGTCCTCCGGGACCGGGGGGTCAGCAAGAAGATGCTGACTCAGACACTGCGCAAGGCGGCGGTAGACGCTGGTGTCGGCAGTCGAACGTCGTCGGCGCCACGCCGCGGTCCTGTCAGCTCCTCCTTCCGGACGAGCAGACGGCCGACTCGGAGCAGCCGTTATTGGACGGCGCCGGAACGGGTCAGGAGGTTCTCGTACCAGGCGTCGTAGGGGTGGTTGGTCGCCGGGTAGCTGGCCAGGGGGGTGGTGGCCATGTCCGCCGCGTCGAAGTCCCAGCCGCGCGCGAGCTTCCCCGACTGCCGTGCCGAGGCGATGAAGGCGGACTCCTTCGCCGGGGCGGCGTAGAACAGGGCGCCCTGCTGGAGCTCCGCGCTGTCGCCCTTCTGGAACTCGTCGAAGGCCGTCTGCGGGTAGCGGATGCGGTCACCGGTGAACCGGTCGGTGTCCACACGGAGCGTCTGCGCCGGGGTCGGGCCGTCCGCCCCGGTCCACACCTGGACGCTCGACGTGCCGCGGGCCGAGGTGGTCTTGTCGAAGCGGGCGTCGGAGGTCTTCGCGTTCCCGCTCCACGACACCGTCGAGGTGCCGGTGTTCAGGGCGCCGTTCCACTCCCAGTTCTGGGCGTTGCTCTGGCTCCGGTGGATCTCGCGCAGCTGCGTGCCGGCCGGGCTGGTGAACGCGACCGTCGGCAGGACGCCGTTGTCGTACTGGTGGCTGGCCGACCAGGTGATCTCGCCGTCCGCGCCGAGACGCCCGACGCGGTACCACAGCGTGGTCGCGCTCTGGGACTGGTGGACCTCGACCAGGTCGCCGTTGTCGTTCAGCGCGACGGCGGGCGTCCTGCCGTTGTCGTACCGCCCATGGCGCAGCCAGGTCACCCGGCCGTCGTCGTACCTGCCGGTCCAGTACCAGAGCACGCCCGACCCGGAGTCGTGCACCTCCACGACCTGCCCCTTCGCGTTGATCGCGATCGCCGGGTCGCTGCCGATGTCGCGCTTGTACTCCGCGCGGCTCTTCCCGTTGCCGGAGAGCAGCGTCAGGACGCGGCCGCGCAGCGTGTCCACCGACGGCGGGCTCGCCGGGTAGTCCGCGGCCGTCAGCAGCCGCGGCCCGAAGACGGAGACGAGCTCCTGGTTGAGCGCGGCCAGGTTGCCGGCGGCGAACGACGGATTGTCGGTCAGGTCGTCCTTGAGGTCGAGCATGACGACGAGCGGGGCGGCGGCCGGATGCTGCGCGGACCACGTGTTGATCACGTTCAGCCAGTCGCGCAACAGGTTGGAAGCCGGGTTGCCGGAGTGGTCGACCTGGTCACCGGGCGAGTCGTGGCCGATGGCGTAGTCGCGCGCGGTCGCGTACCCGTTGTCGTGGACGTCGAGCTCGATGAAGCGCACGCCGTGGTCGAGCTGGTAGGTGATCGACTTCTTGGCGCCGGCGACGTCGCCGGAGTAGCTGTTGTGCGTGGCGCGGAAGGTCGCCGACGGTAACGGCAGGTCCGCGTCGGCCTGCGCGTTCCCGCTGATCGTCAGCGCGGACGCGGCCATGGCGAGTACGGACAGCAGGGCCCTTGAACGGGTCATCCTCGGTCCTCACGTTGGGGGATGCTGGGGGCGAGGCGGTGCTGGGCGAGGATCCGGAGCTCGTTGGGGAACGACCGCCGAACGTAGATCATGTTCCGCAGGCAGCGCGGATTTGTCCAGCGTCTCCTGTCTTCTCCCCGCACTCCCTGGGTCACGAATCCGACTCGGCCCCGTCCTCGCCCCGACCGGTACGGCGAGGCGGTGACGGCCGCCGTCGTGCTGACCCTCGGGCTGGTGACGGCGGCCGGCGGTCCCATAAGATCCAGTTCTCGCCTGCGCAGGGAAGATGAACTCCTTCATGTACGTCGAACCATCCGAGCCCCATCCCGAGATCCCGCTCGCCGGCGGGGACGTCACCGAGGGGGTCGTGCGCGCCGGCGACACGGTGCGCCGCCCGGTCGGCCCCAACGCCCCGCTCGTCCACGCGCTGCTGCGTCACCTGGAGGATGTCGGGTTCGCGGGCGCGCCGCGGTTCCTCGGCATCGACGCGGCCGGGCGCGAGGTGCTGACCTTCGTCCCCGGTGAGGTCGCCGGGCGGCCCAGGCCGGCGTGGATCGCCGATGAGGAGCGGCTGGCCTCCGTCGGGCGTCTCGTGCGCGACTACGACCAGGCCGTCGCGGGTTTCGTCGTCCCCGCGGGGGTGCGGCCGGGTTACGGGGTCTCGGAGCCGCCGGGCATGCCGCCCGAGCCGTCGTACCCGGCTGAGGTGGTCGGCCACATGGACTACACGCCGGACAACATCGTGTTCCGGGACGGCAGGGCGGCCGCACTGATCGACTTCGACATGGCGAAGCCGGTCGCGAGGGTGGAGGAGGCGCTGAACGCGATGCTGTACTGGGCGCCGCTGGGCGACCCCGCCGACGCCGACCCGCCACTGCGGGAGGTGGACGTGCCGCGCCGGTGCCGGATCCTCGCCGACGCCTACGGCATGTCGGACGTCGACCGCTCCCGTCTCGTCGAGGTGGCCCTGCTGCGAGCGCGGCGGTCGTGGTTCTCGATGAAGCAGATCGCCGAGGAGCGGGGCGGCGGCTGGGCGAGGATGTGGGACGAGGGCGTCGGCGACAAGATCAAACGGCGTGAGGCGTGGTTGGAGCGCAACGCCGTGGCCATCGACGCGGCGCTGCACGCCGTGTGACCGTCCGCCCGCCGGAGACCGGCGGCACGGCCGTCATGGGCGGGTGATGGCCTGCTCCAGCAGGCCCTGAAGGGCGCGTTGCTGCTCAGGGCTGAGGCCTGCCAGCGGTGAGTCCTGCGTGAGGAGTTCGAGGAGTCTTTCGCGGAGAGCGATGCCCTCGGCGGTGAGCACGAGTTGCCGGGCGCGGCGGTCGGTGGGGTGCGCGCGGCGCTCGATCAGCCCCTGCTTTTCGAGCTTGTCGACGACGAAGGTGGCGTTGGAGGGCTCGCAGCTCATGCGTTCGGCCAGCTCGCGCATGGTCATCGGCCCGGTCATCTCCCGCACCGCGGTGGCCTGTGCCGCGGTGAGACCCACGGCGACGGCGCGTTCGCGCACGTGGTCGGCGATCTGCTGGGCCAGTCCGTTCACCAGACCGCACAGCTCACGCTCGGCGATGGTCTGAGGCTCCGGGGACGTCGTCATACGGCCCATCCTAGCAACTCCATCAAGTCAGCACATTTCAAGCGGATACATTTCAAGCTTGAATATTTCTAGCTGTACGTTTACGGTGGCGTGGTCGCCGCCGAACGGCGCGGCGACGACCTGACCATCGAAGGAATGGGATCATGACGAACTCCACGGTTCATCTGGACGAGCGGCTGCGCCGGCCTTCGGGGATCCGCTCGGTGCGGCTGGGCGACACGAAGGTGTCCTTCGTGCCGGACGGCGCCGTGCAGGGGAGGCCGCTCGCCTGGCTGCCGGACACCACCGATGAGGTCTGGGCCGCTCATCCGGAGTACCTGGATGCCTCCGGTCATCTCGTGGCGAGCATCGGCGGCCTGCTGGTGGAGAACGGCGACCGTGCGCTGCTGATCGACGCGGGATTCGGCCCGCAGTCAGTGCCGGCCGCGCCGGGACAGCCGAACGGCGCCATCCACGGTGGCGCGCTGCTGGACGGTCTGGCCGAACTCGGCCGCGGGCCGGAGGAGATCGAGGCGGTGGCCTTCACCCACCTGCACGCCGATCACCTCGGCTGGGCCTGGCACCCCGCTCCGGGCGGTGACCGGCCCGCGTTCGCCCATGCCGGCTACCTGGTGTCCGAACCGGAATGGGCTCAGCGCCACCTGCCGGAGGCGCAGGGCATGACCAAGGAGATCGCCGCCCTGGCGCCGCGCGTCCGTGCGGTCGCGGACGGGCAGGAGATCTTCCCCGGCGTGCGGGTCCGGATCGCCGCCGGTCACACGCCGGGGCATGCCGAATACGTCATCACCTCGGGCGGACAGCGGCTGATCGCCTTCGGCGACGCCCTGCACTCACCGATCCAGGTGGACCACCCCGAATGGTCCTGCGTCTACGACCACGACCCTGTCCAGGCCGCCGACCACCGCCGCCGCCTCGTCGCCGAGCTGGAGGAGCCCGGCACGATCGGGTTCGGCGGCCACTTCGCCGACGTGGTGTTCGGACGGGTCCGGCGGGACGGCGACGGCCCCGCCTGGCGCCCTCTCGACGCCTGAGCCATCCGGAACGAACGGTGACAACGATGATCGCGCGCGGGCTTCCCGTGAAGGCGCGTACGAGCTACTGGCCGGGCATCGTCGCGGCCGCGCTGACGACGACGGTCACGGTGATGCCCGGCTTCACCGTCGGCGCCCTCGGCCCGGCGATCGAGCAGGACCTGCGCGTCTCCCGTACCGCCGTCGGGCTCATGATCAGTGCCTTCTACGCGGCCACGGCACTGGGCTCACCCATCGCCAAGCGGGCGGCGGCACGTCTGCCCGCACCCGTGGTGCTCGCCGTCGCGGCGGTGGCCGCCTGTGCCGCGCTGCTCGTCGTCTCCCAGGCGGACGACCTGGCCACGATGACGGCGGCCCTGGTGGCCGGCGGGCTGAGCAACGGGCTCGTCCAGCCCGTGGCGGGCAGGCTGATCGCCGCGCGCGTCCCCCTTCGCCGGCGCTCGCTGGCCGCCGGCACGATCGGCGCGGCGCTGGGGGCGGCCACCATCGTGCCCGGCCTGCTGGTCGCCCTGGTCCTGCCGGTCCACGGATGGCGCACGGCGATGGTGGCCGCCGGGCTGATCGCCCTCGTCCCGGTCCTGCTCACCCCGCTGACCCGTCTCCCGCCCGGCCCCTCCCCGGCACGGGCGGGGCGGGGCGCCGCCGCTCGGGGGACAGGGGGCGTGCTGGTGCTGTGGGCGTTGGCGGCCGCGCTGTCGGCCACCGGTAACAACGCGGTGGCGACCTACTTCGTCCAGCTGGGCACCCACTCCGGGCTGCCCGCCACCGTCACGGGCAACCTGCTGTCGCTCAGCGCACTGCTGGCCGTCGCCGTCCGGCTCGCCGCGGGTGCGCTCACCGATCGGGCCCCGCACCGCAATCCGGCGGTGATCATCGCGATGATGCTCACCGGGGCCCTCGGGCTTGTACTGATCGCGATCGGCACGCCGGTGACGTTCGTCCTGGGCGCCGCACTGGCCTTCTCCGCCGGGTGGGGCTGGACCGGGCTCCTGCTCGCCACCACGTTGCGGCTGGTCGCCCACCAGGCGGAGAACGCCGGGCACACCGTCCAGATCGGCGTCTACACCGGCGCCACCATCGCCCCGTACGCCTTCGCCGCGCTGTCCGACGCCTTCGGCTACGCCGGATCGGCTCTCCTCGCCGCCACCGCCGCCTTGGCCGCGGCCGCGTCCATGACCGCCGGAACGCTGCTGTCCCGGCGCCTCGGCGAAAGGTGACGACTCAGGCCGTGGCCCTCCTCCTGCCGCCTCCGGCCTCGTCCTCCTCCCGTAGCGTGTCCGGTGTCCAGCCGGCGGTGCCCGCCACGATGCGTACGGCCGCGCGGGCCAGCGGCTCCAGCCCCGCCACGTCCACCTTGTCCAGGGTGTCGGCCGAGTCGAACAGGTACATCGGCGCCGACAGGAAGTGCACCAGTGGCACGCCCTCGGGATGGAAGAACGCGCCGTCGGTCGGCGGCATCGGCGAGAACGCGTCCGGCGGCAGCACGAAGGACCGGCGCAGCCGCTCCGCCTCCAGCGTCGTAGCGACCAGACTCTCCAGGCGGGGCGCCCGGGTCGTGAACCACCACCTGACCTCGGGGTCCGGAGTCGGCCGCAGCCTGCCGTCCACGCTCTCGCACCGCAGCGCGGCGTGCTCCAGATGCACCTGGAGCACCACGTCGGCGAGCAGGGAGCGGTGCCGCTCGATGAAGGCCCTGGTGCCCGCGGCATGGGCCATGTGCCCGGAGGTGAACAGGAACATCAGATTGTGCGGCCGCTCCGCGGCGGGCACGCGCGCCCAGTGGCGCGCGGCGGCCAGCACCAGCGCGACGCCGGAGGCGTCCTCGACGGCCGACGCCCACGGGCCGTCGTGGTGGGAGGCGACGATCACCCAGTGCGGCGAGGCGCCCGGCAGCGTCGCGACCACGTTGTGCGTGGTCACCGGCTCGCGGACCGCCTCGGCGACCAGCTCGCCCTGGCAGGGCAGCCGGGCCAGCAGCCGCCGGGCGTCGTCCCCGGAGAGCCACAGCCCCGGGATCGGCCGCTCGACGGCGTCGTAGGGCACGTAGTAGTCGCGCGTCTCCCACGGCACGCCCGTCAACGCGCCCACGAATCCGGCGGCGCCCGCCTCCAGGGCGGGCTCCACGACCCGCATCATCCGCGGCCCGAACGGGATCGTCTGGACCAGCGTGTCTAAGACCCCTTCCGGATCGTAGGCCGACGTGGCGAGCGTCCTGACGAATGACTGCGGCACCTCGGCGAAGGCCAGCTCGTCCACCACGATGTCGCCGGGCCGCGCGTCGCCGAGCGGGGCGACCCTGGCGCGCAGTCCGCCGGCCGGCGCGGTGAACGGCAGCGGCATGCCCGCGAACTCCGTGCCGTCCTCCAGCCGCAGGGCTCCCGCGCCCGGCTGCCAGCGGGTGAGCTCCACCGGCTCCAGCGAGACGTCGAGCCCGAACGCGGCCAGCCGGTCCGCCAGCCACCGCTCCGTCCACACGTCCGCCGGATAGCCGGGACGGCGGATGCCGCGCGACACGACGGTCTCGATCCAGCCGAGCATCTCCGCGGCCGAAGGCACGTGATCCATGACCGTGATCCAACCATTGACAAGGGGCGCGTGTGAAGCGAGAGTTCCGGTCATCCGTACATATCTGAGGGAGGCTGTATGAGGCTCCTCGCCGCAGTCGTCTTACTCGTCCTGGGAGTGGCCGCGGCACCGGCCAGGGCGGCGGACACCATCGAGGCGCACTACCGGACGGCCGGCCCCTGGGCGGTCGCCACGGCAGACGTGCCGGGCTACCGCCTCACCTACCCGGCCGACCTCGGCGCCGGCGGCTTCAAGCATCCGATCGTCACCTGGGGCAACGGCACCAACGCCGTGCCCACCCAGTACTCCGGCGTGCTCACCCAGCTCGCCTCCTGGGGCTTCGCCGTGGTCGCGTCCACCGACACCACGACGGGCACCGGCTCGGAGATGATCGCCGCGGCGCAGTACCTGGCCGACAGGAACGCCGACGCCTCCAGCGTCTTCTACGGCAAGCTCGACGTGACCAAGGTGGGCGCGGTCGGCCACTCCCAGGGCGCCGGCGGCTCGGTCAACACCGCCACCAGGGCCAGCGGCCTCATCGACACCGTCGTCCCCATCTCCCTGCCCGCGCCGATCTGGGTGAGCCCGGGAGACGCGTTCTCCGTCAGCAAGCTGGCCTGCCCGGTGCTGTTCCTCAGCGGGGCCAACGACGTGATCATCTCTCCCCACTCCGCGATCCAGACGTACTACGGCCAGGTGCCCAACGCCGCGGCGAAGGCGCTGCTCAAGGGCGCCGACCACAACACGATCCAGGGCACGGGCGGCGGCTTCCTCGGCTACCTGACGGCCTGGCTCATGTACCGGCTCCAGGACGACACCTACGCGCGGGGCGCCTTCGCGGGCGCCGCCCCGGAGCTCAACACCAACGCCGGCTGGCAGAACCAGGCGGAGAAGAACCTGCCCTAGCCGGCCCTCTGGCGTCGTGGCGCGAGGGCGGCGCCCGGGTTCCCGGTCGGCGCGGCCGTGGCCACGTCGCCTTCCCGCAGCGCGTTCATCGAAGGTGCCATCCTCCGTCGACGGGGATGACCGCGCCCGTGGTGCGCCCGGACGACGGCGAGAGCAGCCAGAGCACGGCCTGGGCGACCTCCTCCGGCCGGCACATCCGGGCGCCGAGCGGCATCAGCGAGGGCAGCCTCGCCTGGATGGCCTCGGAGGTCTGGGCGCGGCGGCTCATCGGGGTGGCCACCAGCCCTGCGGAGACCAGGTTGACCCGCACCCCGTGCGGCGCCGCCTCGCGCGCCGCGGTCCTGATCAGCGGGATCAGCGCGCCCTTGGCCGAGGCGTAGGCCACGGTGCGGAAGTCGTCGTCGATCGACGTGCCCAGCGCCGAGCCGATCACCACGATCGACCCGCCCCGCGTCATCGCCGGGATGGCCGCGCGCAGCAGCCGGAAGACCGATTCGTGGTTGACCCGGTGCACCTCGCTCCACGCCGCGTCGGTGCAGTCCGCCACGCCGCCGTCGCCGAGCGCCCGGCCGGACATGCCGACGGCGTGCACGACGCCGGAGACCGCCCCGTGCGCGGCCGTCGCCCGGGCGAGCGCCTTCTCCGCCCCGCCGGGCCGGGTGATGTCGATCCCGCCGGCCAGGTCCACGCCGAAGGCGGGCACGCCGGACGCCTCGACCGCCTCGACGCAGGCGCGGCCGATGCCGCCCTCCGAGCCGGCCACCAGAACCGCGCTCATGGCTTCCCGGGCGCGTCGGCCGGCTTCCTGAGCGCGTCGGCGGGCTTCCTGAGCACGTCGGCGGCGCGGCGGGCGTGCTCCAGGTAGGCGGCCTCGAACAACTCCTCGGAGCGCGGGCCGCCGACGAGCTTGGCGCTGGAGATCACCGGCGGCGTCCAGCCGCCCGCGACGAGCAGCTCCGCCGTGCGCACCTTGATCTCGTTGACCACGGAGACCGCGGCCAGCGTGCTGCCGGGGCCGACCGGCTCGGCCAGCCCGTCCACGGAGCACAGCGCGTCGCCCACCGGGGTGCACAGGTCGATCACCACGTGGGCGTGGTCGGCGAGCCGCGTCCCGCTGGGGTGGCCGGGCTCGACGGCCGTGGTCTCCCGCATCGAGGTCACGGCCACCACGGACAGCCCCGCCTCGCGCAGGCCCATCGCCATCTCGATCGGCACCGCGTTGAGCCCGCTGACGCTGAAGATGATCGCCGCGTCCGTCGGCCGGAGCTCGAAGTTGGCCAGGATGGCGTCGGCGAGCCCTTCGACCCGCTCGACGAACATCGCCTGCCGCATCCCGTTCGACCCGGCGACCTGCGTGTAGAACGTCGTCGACAGGTCCACGATGGGATGGAAGCCGGGATACGAGCCGTAGCGGGGGAACATCTCCTCCACACCGATCCGCGAGTGGCCCGTGCCGAACGTGTGCACCACGCCGCCGCCGCCGATGGCGGAGTACGCGATGCGCGCCGCCGCCGCGAGGGCCTCCTCCTGTGTTCGCTCGATCTCGCCGAGCAGCTCCATCGCCCGCCGTATCCACTTCATCCAGATCTCCCTCCATGGAGCGCGGCGCCACCGCGCCGCCCATCCCGCTGCCGCGAACGGCGAACAGCACGTCGGACGTCCCCGGGCCGCGTCATGGGCCTGCGCTCAGGACGCGCGAGACGAACCGGGCGCCGTCCCGTGCCCCCGCGCGCTCGCGGAACGGCTCGACGCCGAGCAGCCGCAGGTAGGCCAGCAGCGGCTGGGAGTGGCTGTGCAGGTTGGCGACGGGATACGCCTGCATGGCGATGCCGAGGTCGGCGAGGTCCCAGGTGCGGCCGGGGCGGTCCGTCTCGGGCGCCAGGTAGGCGTCGGGCCCGGACAGGGTGCCCTCCCAGACGTCCGGGTAGGCGGCCGCGTGCGCCGCCAGGGACATCCGCCGCCACCACTGCCAGCCCAGCTCGGGAACGTGGTCGGCGGCGGCCCAGATCAGCGTCATGTTGGTCGCGTACCAGATCGTGCCGACGCCGCCGGGGCCGTAGTGCTCCCGGACGGGCCAGCGCAGCCGGGCGCCCAGCGGCGAGCCGGCGGCGGCCGTGGCCTCGATCCTGCGTAACAGCTCCGCCGCGCGGCCGGCCGGGGCGGCGCCGCACAGGATGGCCCACGGCTGCACCTCCAGCCACATGTCGCGGTCCCCGACGACGGCTCCGGGGCCGTAGGCGCGCCGGAACCAGCGGCCGTTCCACTCCTCGGCCACCAGCCCGCGAAGCTCCTCGGCGACCTTGCGCGCCTCGATCCCGGTCGCCAGATCGCCGAGCCGCTCGGCCACCACCGCGTACCGCGGCAGCACCCAGGCGGCCATGGCCGAGTTCAGGACGGACTCGCCCCGCGCGATCATCAGCTCGCGATCGACCCCGCTCTCGGTGATGGCCATGTCGTTCCAGTCGGCGTTCAGCATCCGCACGTGGCCGTGCTCACCCCGGCCGACCACGTCGGCGAAGAACCGGAACTGCCGGCGCAGGTGCTCGCCGAGCGGCACCGGCTCGGCCCGGTGGACCGGGTGGTACGGCACGGGCTCGCGCAGCGCCGCCTCGTCGCCGGTGGCGGACAGGTACTCGGCCGCCAGCCACAGGGCCCACAGGTTCTGGTCCGACGGCCGGAACAGGCCGGCCCACGGCTGCTTGTCCGGTCCGAGCGCGTAGGGCAGGTCACCGTCGGGGCTGCCCCAGGCGCACGTGTTGCGCAGCACGGACAGGGCCAGGTCCGGCTCGGTGTAGACCAGCGGCAGCGCGTGCTGGAGCGGGTCGCGGGCGGCGCCGTTGAACCCGTGCCGGAAGGAGTAGCACGACCCCTGGTCCAGGGTGTGCCCGCCGAGCACGCCGTCCGCGCAGGCCGCGCCGGTCAGCAGCGCAGCGTGCCACGGGATCTCCCGCTCGGCCTCGGGCGCGTGGGGGGCGGACGCCCGGGGCAGCCGGTCGCGCAGGGCGGCCAGGCTGCGGCCGAACGACGCCTTCGCGTCGTCCAGCAGGCCGTACCTGAGCTCGACCAGCCGCTCACCATGGGCGTCGAGAACGAGGGGGACGGCCACCCGGCCGGATCGAGTCCGGCGCGGCTCCGCCCCGCCGACGACCTCCAGCTCCAGCCCGGGATCCTCGCCCGGCTCCGCGCCGGTGAGGAGCCGGACCTCGGCGGGTCTCGCCGTCCACTCCTCGGTCAGCGTCAGCCGGGCCGGCGCGCCGAGCAGGTTGCGCACGCGCAGCCGGATCAGCACCCACGGCGCCTCGCCCTCGGGGCAGAGCACGGTGCGTTCCAGCGACACCCGGTCATCCGCCACGCGGACGATCACGAACGTCGGCCCGAAGATCCGCTCCGATCCCGAGATGTCCGTCGAGAGTCCGCCCACCCGGGTGACGCCCGTGTCGCGCGTGAGCCACCTCAGGCCCGTGTGCTCGTCGAACAGGCCGCTCAGGCCGTAGTTGTCGGCCACCAGCGTGATCCGCCGGTTGCCCAGGTGGACGGCGTGCCGCCGGGTGGGCGGGTCGAGGACGGGGTCCCACTCGGCGCGCGGATCCCGGTCCTGGTCCATCGTGTAGGAGAAGGCGGGCAGTCCGTGCGCGGTGGTCCAGGTGCCGAACGCGCTCATCTCTGCACTCCTCCGAGCGTCAGCCCGGCCACGTGGTGGCGCCGCGGCGCGAACATCGGCACCAGCGGCGGCACGGCCGTGACCGGGGCGGCGGTGCTGACCAGGCCGATGCGCTCGCCCTGGTAGGACAGGGAGTCGACGGCGCTCCGGTCGTCCTTCGCGACCAGTGCCTTCTCGTCGGGCACCCCCATGGCCTTGGGAATGACCGGGGCGAGCCGTCCCTTGCGGGCGTGGCCGGCGACCGTCCAGCCGCCGATCTTGAACAGATCCGGGGGAGCGTCTCCCGCGAAGGCGGGCAGGAGGCCGGCCGCCGTCAGCGCGGCGGCTCCGGGCAGGCGGCGCCGGGTCGTCATGGTCATGCTGGACCTCCGGAAGGCAGCGCTTCGCCACCGGTGCGGCGGCGCCGCCCCGGGATCCGGCGAGGGGGGTTACTGGCCCATCAGGGCGTTCTTGGCGTCGTTGAGCTCCACGGAGAACACGGCGAGGTCGCCGCGCGCGTGGCGGATGGTGTACTCCAGCGGGACCGCGCTGTCGGTGCCGGTGCTGCGGGCGGTGACCAGCAGGGCGGCGGCCATCGGCACGCGCAGCAGCTCGGCGAGCCGATAGTCGGCGTTGACGGCGCCGATCGTCTCCCTGCCGTTGGCGGGGGTCAGGCCGTACTTCATGCGGAGCAGGTCGTACAGCGAGCCGGTCAGGTCCTCCTCCAGGATGCCCGGCACCAGGTCGGCCGGCAGATGGGCGCTCTCCACCATGCACGGCGTGCCCTCGATCAGCCGCAGCCGCTCGACGAAGACGACCTCCTGCCCCTCGCCAAGCCCGAGCGCGACGGCGACGTCGGCGCCGGCCGGCTGCCGGTGCGCCCTGAGCACCCGCGTCGTCGGCCTGCGCCCGAGCCGCGCCATCGTCTCGGTGAACCCCGCCGGGCGCGCGCCCAGCTCGGGAGCCACGACCATCGGCGCGGTGTAGGTGCCGCTGCCCTGCCGGGCGACCAGCAGCCCCTCCTGGACGAGGTCGCCGATCGCCCGGCGAGCCGTGGCCCTGCTCACACCGGCGTAGACCATGAGGTCCTTCTCGGCCGGGATCAGGGTGTCGGGCTCGCAGTCGCGGATGACGGCCCGCAGACGCTCGCGCAGCTGGAAGTAGAGCGGCACGGCGGCTGACGGGTCGAGGGTCAGGCGGCGTTCCCAGTCGGTCATGTCGTCCATCCTTATTTGTACGGACGACCGTATCTTTTCTGTCCGAGCTGGATGGTGTCAACAGCCCGGCATGCCGGAAGATGTTCACAATTTGATCATTCCGGTGAAGTACCGGAAAAAGGACGCGTATCTGCGATAGAAGGACATCCGTACCATCGCTTCTACCTGAAGGTGTACGTGAAGCACTTCCTTCGCCTCGCCGCAGCTCCCGTGCTCGCCGGGGCTCTCCTCGTCAGCGCCGCATCCGGGCCCGCCAACGCGGACACCACCCAGACCGACGCCGAACTGGCCGCCGAGTGGCAGACCGCCTGGGACACCCACGCGTTCTACGACACCACGCCGCCCGCCCCGGACTCGGGCCGCAGCCGGGCCACCAGCCAGATCTCCATCCAGATCGACCGGCCGATCCAGCAGGTGTTCACCGCCTACTCCAACATCAACAACCACATCGGCCCCAACCCGTTCCTCAAGCGGGTCGCCACCCACAAGGAGTGGCGGCAGGCCGCAACGCGGTACGTCAACCTCACCGCCATCGAGGAGATCCCGTACGAGGGCGCGACCGTCACCAACAAGGTGTACGCCCAGCAGCGCCTCAGCACCGCGGGCTTCTCCTACGAGACCGACACCTGGTCCGAGCCCGCCGTGGTCACCCACCAGAAGATCACCTTCAGGGTGCTGGCCCGGGGCAGGACGGTGGTCACCGAGAACCTCACCTTCGACGCGGACGCCACGCTGATCGACTTCGTCGCGGCCAACGGCACCGCCGCCCACCAGCAGACGCAGGCGGGCCTCAAGCAGGCCATCGAGAACGGCACCATCTGATCAGGGGGGCCGCGGCCCGCTCGTGAGGTGGTGTGCCCGGCGGCTCCCACCGCCGGGCACGCCACGCCCGTGAAGCGCTCGCCGAGGCCGGACCCGCGTCCTCACCGGACCGCCACCGGTGAGGACGCGTCACGAACCAGCAGGGCGGGCGAGCCGCCGCCGTCGGCGGGCACGGACCACACGTCGTGCCCCTTGGCGTACATCACGGTCCGGTCGTCGAGCCAGGCCGCCTGGTCGTCGATGCCGGCGGTCTCGGCCAGCGGCGTCTCGCGCATCGAGGCGAGGTCGAGCACGTACAGCCGCCACGGCCGGTCGGAGCCGGCGGAGACCCGCTTCTTGAACACCAGGCGGGCCCCGTCGGGCGACAGCGAGGGGCACTCGGCGTTCTCCCTGATCGCGCGGGCCCGCCAGCCGGTGTAGTCGCCCTCCACCAGGTACGTCTTCCCCCCGGTGGCCACGGTCGCGTAGAACCGGTTGTCGTCCGGGGCGAACGTGACGCCCCAGTAGTTGACGTCCGGCGCGTGGTGGCGGCGGCCGCCGAGGGTGAGCGGGATGTCCTCCCTGCCCGCCCCGCTGCCCGCCGATCACGGCGCCCGGGTGGTGGTCCGCTACCACGGCGTGCCGGAGCCGTACGCGTCCGGGCAGCAGCGCCGGGACCTCGCGCTGCTCGGCCTGCGCTCGGCCGCCGACGGGTCGGCCTGGGCGTTGCAGGAGCCCTTCGGCGCGTTCACCTGGTTCCCGGTGAACGACCATCCGTCGGACGAGGCGCTCTACGACGTCGCCATCACCGTCCCCAAGGGCTGGGCGGGCGTCGCGCACGGCACGTACCGGGGCAGGACCGAGATGGGGCGCACGGCCACCTACCACTGGAAGTCGGCCGACCCGGTCGCCTGCTACGTGACGCTGTTCACCGTCGACAGGTACCGGATGTATCGGGCGAAGGGCCCGCGCGGCATCCCGATCACCTACTGGGTGCGCCGGGAGGACCGCTGGGACCTGCCGGTGGCGCGCCGGCTGCCGGAGCTGCTGCGCTGGATGGAGCAGAAGGCCGGGCCGTATCCGTTCCCCAGCGCGGGGCTGGTGGTCACCAGCCGGTCCGGCATGGAGACCCAGCAGATGATCACCATGGGGGACGACTTCCTGCGCCCCGAGGTGGTGCTGCACGAGCTCGCGCACCACTGGTTCGGCAACAGCGTCAGCCCGCGCACCTGGCGGGACGTGTGGCTGAACGAGGGCTTCGCCATGTACTTCGAGATCCAGTGGACCGCCGACCACAGCCCCGGCTCGATGGACGATCACATGGCCGAGATCCGCAGCCGGGAGAAGGCCATGCGTAAGGAGATGGGCTCGCCGGGCGACTACCGCCGGGACTGGTTCGCGGGCGCCAACGTCTACTACGGCCCCGCCCTGATGCTGCACGAGATCAGGAAGCGCGTCGGCGACGAGCGGTTCTTCGCCATGACCCGCGCGTGGGTCCAGGAGCACCGCAACACCAGCCAGGACCGGGCGTCCTTCACCGCCTGGGTCAACCAGCACACGGGTGAGGACTTCACGGAGCTGATCGACACCTGGCTCGACTCCAGGGCCAGCCCGCGCGGTAGTTAGATCGGCGATTATCCTGGGTCGAATATAGTGCTGGACATGGGTGACGCGGTCGATGCGATTCTCGGCCAGTGGCGGCGCGAGCGGCCCGATCTGGATCTTGCCCCGATGGGGGTCTTCGCGCGCATGGGGCGGGTGACCCGCATGGTCGAGGCGGCGGTCGAGGAGGTCTTCGTCCGCCATGGCCTGCGTCCTGGGGAGTTCGACGTGCTGGCGGCGCTGCGCCGGTCCGGGCCGCCGTACACGATGATCCCGTCGGAGCTGTCGGCGGTGCTGATGATGTCGCGGGCCGGCATGACGAACCGGCTGGACCGCCTGGAGCAGGCCGGGCTGGTCGAGCGGAGGCTGGACCCGGCTGATCGGCGCAGCTTTCGGATCCTCCTGACCGACAAGGGCCGGTCGGTGATCGACGAGACACTCACCGAGCACGCGGCGAACCTGGCCGATCTCGGCGCGGCCCTGGGACCGCAGGACGCCGCCGCGCTGGACCGGATCCTGCGCGGCCTGCTGGAGTCCTGGGCCTGACCTCCGGCAGGCAACGCCACCCCGGCCACGTGCGGCGCGGCGAGCGTCGGCGAGCCCGGCGTGCTCGCCCGCCCAGGCGACGACCAGGGCCAGGACCAGCAGCACATCGTCTCCACCGGGAACGGGCGCCCCTGCGGGGGAGCGGAGCGCCGGCGGGTAGGTCCGCGAGGTGGATCCCGCGGCGCTGCCGCACCTCGGCCGCCTGCTGGGCGGCGTGCCGCCGGGCGGGCCCTGCCGGCCGGTGTCACTCCCGGGCGGCGAGGCGGGCGAGCGTGATCAGGTGGCCGGCGTTGGTGGCGGTGAAACCGGTGTACTTCGCCGCGACGAGCTCCTTCACCTGGGGATCCCAGTCCGTCAGCTCCAGCCAGGAGTGCAGGTAGGAGTCTGCGCCGTCGGCGTTCCCGGTGCCGTCGACCCGGAGGCTGAACACCGGAGCGGTCGTCGAGCCGTTCCACATCCTGGTCTTGAAGGTGTTCTTGAAGGCGGCCATGTCCGACGCCGTGAAGACGTACCCCTGCCGCTGGAACTCCAGGAACGCCGACAGGTCGACGTTGGCGTGGGACACGTCCTCCCTGGTCGTGGTGTAGGTGGCGTAGTTCCAGGTGAAGGCGCCGCCCGAGGTGGTCAGGTCGTTCCTGGCCCACCGGGCGACGCGGGTGGCCCGGTCGAGGTAGGCGGCGTCGCCGTTCACGCTGTGCAGGACCAGGAGCAGGTTGGCGAAGGCCAGCGCCATGTTGTACGGCAGCTCGTCGCTGGGCCTCGTATGGCTGAGGGTGTCGAGCTTGGGGGACTGCAGGTACACGCCTTCAGTGGCGCCGAGGGGCCGCCAGGTGTCGCCGAGGTAGGCGCTGGACTCCCAGCGGGGGACGATGTGGTTCTCCAGGAAGGCCCGGTACGCCGCCGCCTTGACGCCGTACCGGGACAGCGCGGCGTCCTGCGCGACGAGCCGGACGAACTCGGCGATCGGGATGCCGATCATGGCGTCGTGGACGATGTAGGGGAAGCGCCCGCTGAGTTTCACGTCGTCGAAGTACGCCGACCCGCTCACCTTGTAGGTGTCGTGTTCGAGCCAGACCTCCGGCGAGCGGCCGGCGGGCAGGACGCAGGCGGTCTCCTTGTAGGTCCACGTGCTCGTCGTGTACTCCAGCCCGCAGAGCGTGGTGGAGCCGTCCCGCACCACGATCCGGCCGGCCACCGATCCCGTCCGCTTGCCCCAGCCGCGCAGGACGTGCGTGGTCCCGCCGGCGTAACGGGCGTTGACGGGCTGGTGGAGCTTTTTCCACCTGGTCAGGTCGGACACCACGCGCACGGACCGGCTCCCGGTCCCGGACGGCACGTCGGTGGTGCGGTGAACATGGCTGCCCGAGTCCTGGAAGCGGGTCCAGCCGGCGGGCAGTGTGGCGTCGCCGCTCGCGGCGGTCTCGAAGCCGGGGTTGAGCGACTCGACCGGCGAGTAGCGGCTGGTGCTCCAGCCGAGGTATCCATCTCCGTCGATGTCGTCGGCATGCCCGATCACCGCGTCGGCGTGCCGGACGAAGGTGTCCAGCCAGGTGGCGTCCCCGGTCTTGCGGTAGATGTCGAGGTGGCTGCGCATGACGTAGCTCTCGCCCCAGGCGAGGGTGGCGCTGTCGCCGTCCTGGAGGAGGCTGTCGCCGATTCGCGCCGCGAGCTCCTCGTAGCGGCCGAGCCACACGCCGCCGGCCGCCGCCGACGCCGGTGCCGGGGTGGTGCTTCCCAGGACCAGGGCGACGGCGGTGAGCAGACGGGCGATCACCGCCGGTGCTCCTGACCGGATGACGGGGAACGCTCTCGAACGCGCAACGCCGACCGGCACCGTGGCCTCCAGAGGATCGCCGTGGACGGGGGTCCAGATGATCGTAAACGGCCGGCAGGGGCTGAGCCAGGGTGTGGGGGTGCTGAGGAGGATCGGCTCACCACCCAGGGGCCTCGCCCGGCGCGCCCTCGGACGACGGCATGGGCGACGCTTCGGACCGCGTCCTCGCCGAGGTCCTGCGGCGGCGCGGTCACCAGGGTGAACAGCACGCCCCCGAGCCTGGGCGAAGGCCGGGGGAGACAGCGCGAGGCGCGCCCGGCCGGACTCGTCCTACATTCCGTAATGGTAGAGTCACGTTGAGTTATGGAAATCATCGGCGGATTGCCAGGTCACGTGGCGTGTGTGATGGACGGGAACGGCCGGTGGGCCGCCCAGCGGTCGCTGCCGCGCACCGCGGGCCACGAGGCGGCGGAGGCCGCGGTGATCGACGTCATCGAGGCGGCGCGGTCGGCCGGCATCAGGTGGCTGAGCCTGTACGCCTTCTCCACGGAAAACTGGCGGAGACCGGCGGGCGAGGTCGAGCTCCTGATGCGGCTGGTGCGCCGGGCCATCCGCAAGCACGCGCCGGCATTGCACGCGCGAGGCGTCCGGTGCAGGTTCCTGGGCATGTCCGATCCGCGGATCCCGCCACCCCTGGCCCAGGACATCGCCGATCTGACGACGCTCACCGGCGACAACACGAAGATGACGCTGACGGTCGCCTTCGACCACGGCGGACGCCGCGACATCGTGGAGGCCGCCCGCTCGCTGATCCGCGCCGACGTGTCCGCCGAGCAGGTCACCGAGGACACCTTCGCCCGGCACCTGCCCTACTCCGACACGCCCGACGTCGACCTGGTCATCCGTACCTCCGGAGAGCAGCGCATCTCCAACTTCATGCTCTGGCAGGTGGCCTACGCCGAATGGGTCTTCCCGCAGGTGCTCTGGCCGGACTTCCGCGCGACCCACCTCTGGGAATGCCTTGACCTCTACCGGCGGCGCCAGCGCCGGTTCGGCGATGTCCGCCGATCGACCACCACCACGGGAGAGGGACTTCGATGAGCCAGACCGCCGCAGAGGAGACCGCCGACGTCTTCGGGCCGGACTCGATGCTGCGCGGCCTCGTCAACGAGGCACGGTGGGGCCTCGCGGTGACCCGCGCCACGGTTCTGGAGGCCGCGCACCCGCAGATCGGCGCGGCGCTGATCGGCAACTCGACGTTCGTGGCGCATCCGTGGCGGCGGCTGAGCAACACGCTGGTGAGCACGCAGCGGATCCTCGACCCGGACCAGCGCGTCCGCACCCGGGAGGCGGCGCGCCTCAACCGCCTGCACGCCCGCATCTCGGGCACCGACCCGCAGGGCCGCCGCTACGACGCGACGGACGCCGAAGCCCGCGCCTGGGTGGTGGCGACCCTGTTCGAGTCGGCGGTGACGATGTACCGGCTGAGCGGGGAGTCGCTCGACGGGCCCGCGCTGGAACGGCTCTACGGCGAGTTCCGCATGGTCCTGGCCGTGATCGAGGGCGACAGCGCCCATCTCCCCGCGACGTTGCGGGAGTTCTGGCCCTACTTCGACGACATGATCGACCGCCGTCTGGAGAACACCGAGGCGGTGCGCGTCATCCTCTACCGGCTCCTCGCCGACGTGCCCGCGCCGCCCCTGCTGCGCGATCGACCGGCGGTGTGGGCCGCGGGCCGGGCCGTGGCGGGCCCGGTGGCCGCCGCGATCACCATCGCGTCGCTGCCGGAGTCCTTCTGCCGGCGCCTCGCCCTGCCCGACCTGCCGGGGGCGCGGACCCTCATGCACGCGGCCTACCTGGCCATCGGCTGCGCCACCCGCCTGCTGCCGGACGGCTGGACGCGCGTCGGCTCGTTCGTGAGCCTGCTGGACCCGGGCCACGCCGGCGACGCGGGACCGTGGGAGAGCGTACGCCGCAAGGCCGGCCAGGCCGCGGCCATGATCCGCCTCATCACCCCGGCTCCCGACGAGGCCGGCCATGTCACCCGCTCGGCCGACCGGTTCTTCGCCGAGGTCCTCGACCAGACCGGCGACGGCCATCTGACCTGGCCCGACCTGGCGGCCATGGCCAGAGAGCTCGCCACCCGGCTCGACCTGGACGAGAAGGACGAGGAGCGGCTGTACGACGCCTACGCCGCCTGGTGGCGGGAGTTGCAGACCAACCTCGACGCCGACGGCGACGGCCGCGTCACGCGCCAGGAGTACGCCGCCTCGGCCGCCGTCCTGCCCAGCGCCGGCCTGGTCAAGGTCGCCGACCTGCTGTTCGACGTCACCGACGTCAACGACGACGAGACGATCGACGCCCACGAGTACCAGACGTTGTTCCGCTCGGCCTTCCGCCGGGACCTGACCGACCGGGGCGCCGGCGATTACTCCCGCAGTGCTTTCGTCAGGCAGTTCCTGTCCTTCATGTCCGGGCAGCAGCACTCGACCGCCTACGACACGCTCCTGTCCTGACCGCGGCGCTTGTCCGCCGTCCCGGCCCGGCACTACCGTGCCCCGGTGGATCTCTTCTCACGCTCCTGGACGGCATTGCGCGCGGCGGTCGCCGAGCTCCCCGACGAGGACTTCGAGCGGCCGTCCGGCTGCACCGGCTGGCTCGTGCGGGACCTGGTGTGCCACCTGGTCCTCGACGCCCAGGACGTCCTGATCACCCTGGTCACGCCCGCCGCGACGGAGCCGACCCGCGACGCGGTGACCTACTGGCACGTCGCCGACACGCCGCCGACCGGCGAGGACCCGCTCGACGCGCTGATCCCCCGGCTGGCCGCCGCCTACGGTGAGCCGCGGCTGCTCAAGTTCCACCTCGACGACGTCGGTTCCGCCGCGGGCCGCGCCGCCGAACTCGCCGATCCCGGCGGCCGCGTCAGCACCCGCGACGAGGTGCTGACCGTCGGCGATTACCTGTCCGTGTACGTCCTCGAATGGACCTTGCACCACCTCGACCTGATCGCGCACCTGCCGTCGGCCGCCGAGCCACCCGCCGAGACCCTCGCGGCGGCCCGCGCGTCGCTGGAGGAGATCGCCGGAGCCCCGTTTCCCGCCTCGTTCTCCGACAAGGACGCGCTGCTGGTCGGCACCGGACGGCGCCCGCCGACCGGCGCGGAGGACGCCGCGCTGGGCGGTCTCGCCGCGCGGCTCCCGCTCGTCCTGGGCTGATCTGCCGCGTGGGAAAGCTCCTGCGGGATGCGGCGAAGGGAGGGTGACAACCGTTCGCAGGAGGGTGAGAGTGTGGCGACCCAGTCACGAGAACACGTGGGCGACGACGAAGAGCTCGTCGCCCGCTTCCGGTCGGACGCGGAGGCGTTCACGGCCGTCTACGACCGTTACTTCCGCGAGGTGTACCTGTACGCCGCCGGCCGCCTGGACGTCCAGGCGGGGGAGGACATCGCGGCCGAGACGTTCTGCCTGGCCTTCCGCGACCGTGGGCGCTTCGACCCCGCCCGCGGAGGGCTGCGGCCGTGGCTGTTCGGCATCGCCACGAACCTGATCGCCCGCCACCGCCGCAAGGAGGCTCGCCACTACCGGGCGCTGGCCCGGACGAGCGCCGAGCCTCCCGCCGACAGTCACGAGGGCCGCGTGGTCGACTCCGTCACGGCACAACGCATGGGGCCTCGCCTGGCCAGGGCCCTGGCCGCGCTCAACCGGGGCGAGCGCGACGTGCTGACGCTGGTCTACCTGCCGGAGCTCACGCACCAGGAGGTGGCCGACGCCCTCGGCATCTCCTACGGAACCGTGGGTTCCCGCCTCAACCGTGCCCGCAAGAAGATCCACCAGGCGATGGCCAAGGAGGACAACCATGGATGACCTTCGCGAGATCCGGACACTGCTCGCCAAGCCGGACCCTTCTCCCGAGGTGGTCGCCCGGCGGCGCCTGCAGGTCCGCGCCGCTATGCGCCGCAGCGCCCCCATGAGACGGGCGAGGTGGCTCCTGGTCCCGGTGGCCGCCGCGGCCGCCGCGGCCGCGTTCGTGATCGTTCCCGGCAGTTCCGGCGAGCCCGCGCCGGCGTCGAAGAACGGGCGGGAGGTCCTGCTCGTCGCCGCCGTCTCGGCCGAACGCACCCCCGAGGGCTCCGGGACGTACTGGCACATCACCGTCACCCACGAGAAGTATCCGGTGCAGGAGTACTGGTACCGGCGAGACGGCAGTTTCTGGCTCAAGGGCAAGGGGCTGAAGGGCGAGGGCAAGCTCGTCAAGTTCCCCGGGGAGCCCCAGCCGTTCGCGGTGGGGCCGCTGCGCATGACCTTCGACGAGCTGCGGCGGCTGCCCGACGACGAGAACGCCCTGTACGACCGGCTACGGTCGGCCGTCACCGAGAGCGACATCCGCACCAGCGGGGGACCGGCGACCGCCGCCGAGCAGGACGGCTTCGCCGTCGAGGCGCTGGTCTCGCTGATCAGCGAGGCGCCCGTGTCGCCCCAGGTCCGCGCCGCCGCCTACCGGGCGCTCGCCTCGCGGCCGGGCGTGGTTGACCTCGGCGACACCGACGGCGGGCGACGCCTGCGGCTTCCCCTGGCGCACCCGGGCGCGGACACCGTGGTCGTGGACCCCGACACCGCGAGGGTACGCAACACGCGCCTCTGGTTCCCCCTCACGGGAGGAGCCGCTTACGTCGAGGAGGGCGGGGTGACGATCGACGCCGAATGGACCGACCACCTTCCCGCCGAATGAGCTGACGGACAGGGTGACGTGGTGGTCCCGGGAGTGGCGGACAGCCCGGGACCACCACCGGTGGCCGCTCTGCAACTTTCACGCCGCCGGCGGTTCTTCCAGCTCATTGACGGCGATCCTTGACCGCCGACGAGCCAGCCTTGACAGGGGTGGGCGGCCGGGCCAACACTGTGCCCCATCGGAGCAATGTGACATACCGCTGACACCGAAAATGTTAGCGCTACCACACCGCACCCCGGAGGTTCCGAACGTGAGACGACGGTGGGCGTCGATCGCCCCGATCCTGCTCCTCAGTCTGCTCCTCGTCCCCTCGTTACCCGCCCAGGCGGCGTCGAGCCACGTCACCCCGGCCGCCACGGCCGCCGCCCCGGCGACCTGGAGTCCGCCGGCCAACCTGGTGACGCCGCTGAACCAGGTCTGGCAGCACGTCGAGAGCACCTACTCCAACCTGTACGGCTTCCGTAACTACGGCTGGGACCAGGTGATGGCCAACAAGGGCTCCATCAACTACTGCGTCCGCTGGGACTCCACGGCGACGGTG
>NZ_JBEXDT010000087.1:0-39658 GCF_040605905.1 Nonomuraea sp. NPDC005501
CGAGCTCATGGGCCCGGCGGATGGTCGCCGTCCCCTCCTTCTCGTCCGAGGGCCCGTACGCCAGGGAGATCCCCATCGCGCCGTACCCCAGCGCCTCCTCGTGCTTGCGCAGCTGCTTGGCCAGGCCGACGACCGCCCGGTCCGCCTGGAACTGCGCGAACGACTCCTCCAGCAGCGTGCGGGCCCGCTCGCGGCCGAACTGGCCGACGAGGTTGACGGCCATGTTGTACGAGGGCTGGAAGCTGGAGCGCAGCGGGTAGGTACGGGTGCCGGCCAGGCCGGCCACCGACAGCGGGTCCATGCCGAGCTGCCACAGCACCACGGCGTGGCCCTCGACGTCGATGCCGCGCCGTCCGGCCCGGCCGGTGAGCTGGGTGTACTCGCCGGGCGTGAGATCGGCGTGCGTCTCGCCGTTCCACTTGTCGAGCTTCTCGATCACCACGGTGCGCGCCGGCATGTTGATGCCCAGCGCCAGCGTCTCGGTGGCGAACACGGCCTTGACCAGGCCACGGGTGAACAGCTCCTCGACGACCTCCTTGAAGGCCGGCAGCATGCCCGCATGGTGGGCGGCCAGCCCCCGCTCCAGGCAGTCGCGCCATTCCAGGTAGCCCAGCACGGCCAGGTCCTCGTCGGGCAGGTGCGCGGTGCGCTCGTCGACGAGCTGGCGGATCTCGTGCCGCTCCCGCTCGGTGGTGAGCCGGATCCCCGCGTACAGGCACTGCGCGACGGCCGCGTCGCAGCCGGCCCGGGAGAAGATGAACGTGATCGCCGGCAGCAGCCCCTCGGCGTCGAGCTTCTCGATCACCTGGGCGCGGTCCGGCGGCCGCGAGCGCTGCGGCCGGCCGTAGCCGCGCCTGCCGCGGCCCGCGCCGAGCCGCTCGGCGTCGCGGGTGACCCGCATGAGCGTCGGGTTGATGCGGGGCACGTCGTCGTCGGTCATGAACATGTCGTAGATGCGGTTGCCGACCATCATGTGCTGCCACAGCGGCACCGGCCGGTGCTCGTCGACGATGACCGTGGTCTCGCCGCGCACCTCGCCCATCCACTCGCCGAACTCCTCGGCGTTGCTGACCGTCGCCGACAGCGCGACCAGCCGCACCGACTCGGGCAGGTGGATGATGACCTCCTCCCACACCGCGCCCCGGAACCGGTCGGCGAGGTAGTGGACCTCGTCCATCACCACGAACCCCAGCCCGGCCAGCGTCGCCGACCCGGCGTAGAGCATGTTGCGCAGCACCTCGGTGGTCATGACCACGATCGGGGCCTCGCCGTTGACGCTGTTGTCGCCGGTCAGCAGGCCCACCTTGGCGGTGCCGTAGCGCTTGACCAGGTCGTTGTACTTCTGGTTGGACAGCGCCTTGATGGGGGTGGTGTAGAAGCACTTCTGCCCCTGCTCCAGGGCGAGGTGGACGGCGAACTCGCCGACGACCGTCTTGCCCGAGCCGGTGGGGGCGGCCACCAGAACGCCGTCGCCCGCCTCCAGGGCCCGGCAGGCGTCGATCTGGAAGGGGTCGAGCTCGAAGTCGTAGAGACCCCGGAACGATCTCAGAGCGGCCCCGTCGTCTCCGAACCTCTCGCGGAAGGCCGCGTACCGTTCCGCTGGCGTCGTCATGACGTCAGCCTATCGAAACCACCATTCCGGTCCGTCCCGGTGCGCTCCGCGCTTCGCGGCCGACGCCTTTACGTTGTAGATCCCGTACCCGGGGCTCAGGCGATGACCTGGAGCACTCCCGGCAGCGCCTCGCAGGTCACCGGGCCGGTCCCGAGCCGTTCGCCGTCGGCGTAGGCCGGCACGTCCGGCGCCTCCAGCCGCACGTGCCGCGCCCGCCGGACCGTGACGGACGGATGGCCGACATGCGTGCCCCGGTAGACGCCCGGGAAGACCCGCAGGAACTCCGCCACGCCCACCGCCCCGACCACGACCACGTCCAGCAGCCCGTCGTCGGGCCGCGCGCCCGGGCAGACCCGCATGCCGCCGCCGTAGGAGTGCGTGTTGCCGACCGCCACCAGCACCGCGTCACGCTCGACGACCTCCTCGCCGTCGAGGGTCACGCGGAACGGCACCGGCCGGAACGCGCGCAGCTCCGCCAGCACCGCCCGCACGTACCGGGCGCGGCCGGAGGGCCACGTCAGCCGGTTGGCGCGCTCGTTGACCCGGGCGTCGAAGCCGCAGCACAGCACGCCGGCGAACAACTCCTCCGCCGCGCCCTTCCCGACCGGGCTCTTCCCGGCCGGGCCGGTGACGGCGCGGGCCGCGTCGACCGGCCGCGTCCTCATGCGCAGCACGGTGCGGGCCGCCGCCATCGGGTCCGCGGGCACGCCCAGCCCGGTGGCGATGTCGTTGCCCGTGCCGGCCGGGATGATGCCGAGGGGGACGTCGGTGCCCGCCACGGCCTGGACGGCCAGATGGACCAGCCCGTCGCCGCCGAAGGCCACCAGCGCGTCGGGCCGCTCGGCCACGCACGCGCAGGCCCGTTCGAGGGCGTCGGCGGCGTCGGCCCCGGCGATCACGGAGACTTCCGCGCCGCCCATCCGCAGGCGGCGCACCACGGGCTCCAGCAGGCGCAGCGCGCGGCCGCCCCGGGCCGCGGGATTGACGAGCAGGGCGAGTCGAGGGGACACGCCCGGAACCTATCGCCTATCTGCCCGAACCGGAATCCTCTTCCACTGTGCCCGTGTCCTCCGGCAGCGGCGACGCCTCGTCGTCGGACAGGTGGGAGAAGTCCTCACCGGACGGCGCCCGCTTCTCGCGGAGGTACATGAACGCCTCCGCCAGGAAGTACAGCACGACCATGGGGGCGGCGAGCGCCATCATCGTCAGCGGGTCCCCGCCCGGCGTGATCACCGCGCCGAAGACGAACATGAGGAACACCACCGTGCGGCGGTGCTTCTTCACGGTCGCGTGCGGCAGCACGCCGATGATGTTGAGGAAGACCAGCAGCAGCGGCAGCTCGAACGAGATGCCGAAGATCACCAGCATGATGAGCACGTAGCTGACGTACTCGTCGATCTGGATGATGGCCACCGTGTCGCTGGGCGCGAACCCCAGCAGGATGCCGAGGCTGGTGTCCATGATGAAGTACGCCAGCACCGCGCCGACGAGGAACAGCGGGATGGCCAGGCCCAGGAAGGCCAGCGAGTAGCGCTTCTCGTTGCGGTACAGGGCGGGCGTCACGAACGCCCAGATCTGGTAGAGCCAGACCGGTGAGGACACGACGATGCCGACCATCGCCGAGACCTTCAGGGTCAGGAAGAACGACTGGAAGATGCCGCCGTAGGTCAGCGTGCAGCCCGCGCGGAGCTGGTGCGCCTGCGGCGTGGCACAGAACGGCGCCTTGATGAACGCCCACACCGGATCGAAGAAGATCCAGCCGATGATGATCCCCACGATCACGGCGGCCGTCGCGATGAGCAGCCGGTTGCGCAGCTCCCGCAGGTGGTCCATCAACGGCATGCGGGCGTCGGCGTCGGGGTCGGGCTCCGGCCCTTTGCCGCTCGACTTGCCGCTCGACCGTTTCAGCAGCGCCATCTACCAGTCCAAGGTGACGAGGGGACGAGGAGGGAACAGACTCAGACCTGCTTGTCGGCCTTGGCCGCGGCACGCAGCCTGGCGGCCTGCTCCTCCAGCTGGCGGGCCTGCTCCTCGGCCGACAGCGCCGGCGCCGGCGGGATCTGCTGGGCGGCGGGCTGCGGCTGCGGCTGGGCCTGCGCCTGCACCGTGGTCCGCTGCTCGTCCTCGTCGTCGTCGCGCAGCTTCGCCGTCTCCGACTTGAAGATGCGCAGCGACCGGCCGACGCCCCGTGCCATCTCCGGCAGCTTCTTGGCACCGAACAGCAGGACGAGCACCAGCGCGATGATCAGAAGCTCAGGAACTCCGAGGTTAGACATGTAACGTCCTTACCGGTTAGTGCGTTTGCAGCCATGATGGTACGCCGCCCGGGGGCCGGTCTTCATCCCCCCTGACCCCGCAATCCGGCCGAGTGGGACTCGATCGCCGCCCGCGCCACGGCCACCTCTCTGTTCAGACTACGCGCCGCGGCGGACACCCGTACACCTGCCCAGGCGAGCATTCCCAGGCCGGCCAGGGCCAGCACCGCCGCCACCACGATCCACGTCATGACCGGTGAGCGTACCGGGCCAGCGCCGCGTCGGCCTCTTCACGCACCCGCGCGGCCATCGACGGCGGCGAGACGATCCTGCCCGTGTCACCGAGCCGCAACGCAAGTTTCACCACCCAGTCCTCGTCCCGAGCCCGCAGCGTCACCCGTAGACGGCCCTCGCCGAGCTCCTCGGCCCGCTCGCACGGGTAGTACTCGGCCACCCAGCGTCCAGCGGCGGTGACCTCCAGCTCGACCATCTCGTCGGTGGGCGAGGGCCGGAAGACGCCCTGGGCCACGTCGATCGGCTCGGCCCCGGCGGGCGGGTCGGCGGGCACGTCGAGCACGTCCACGCCGAGCATCCGGTCGAGCCGGAACAGCCGCATGGCCTCGGCCCGGTAGCACCAGCCCTCCAGGTAGGTGCGGCCGTCGGCCACGACCAGCCGCATCGGGTCGACCTCGCGCGGCGTCACCTCGTCGCGGCCGGGCACGTAGTAGCGCAGCGACAGCCGCCGACGGCCGGTCAGCGCCTCGCGGACCCGGGGCAGCGCGTCGGGGGCGGCGTCCACGTCCACGGCGACCTGGCTGCTCACCGAGGACGCGCCCTCGCCCGCGGCCCGCTCCAGCTTGGCCACCACGCGCGGCAGCGCGTCGCCGGGGACCTCGGCCAGCTCCGGCATCGCGGCCAGCATGCGCAGCGCCACGAGCAGCGCGCTGGCCTCGTCGATGCCGAGCCGCAGCGGCCGGGCGATGGTGTCGGCGTTGTCGATGAGGATCTCGCCGCCGTCCCAGGACACGTCGATGAGGTCGCCCGGGGTGTGGCCGGGCAGCCCGCACATCCACACGAGCTGCAGGTCGTCGATGAGCTGCTTCTCGCTCAGCCCGAACACCTCGGCGACCTCGCCCACCTGGGCGCCCGGGTGGGACATCAGGTACGGCACGAGGGCGAGCAGCCTCGGCAGCCGGTCGGCGGAGCCGCTCACACCGCCCCCTCGCCGGGCGCGGATCCGGTCATGCCGGTCATGCGAGGGCTCCCTTCAGTCTGCTGATGACGGCCTCACGGGCGTCCGGCGGCTCGACGACCTCCACGTCGGAGCCCAGGCTGGCCATCCACCCGGCCAGCCGCTCGGGGTCGGAGAAGGCCAGCTCCGCCTCGTCCCACTCCGCCGGCTCCTCCCGTGCGGGGCGGACGGCGCGGGCGAGCTGGCGCAGCCCCTGGCAGGTGCCCCGGCGCACGAGCACGACCGCCACGCGCTCCTCCATCGTGGACTCCTCCGGGAAGTCCACCATGGCGCGCAGGTCCACGCCCTCGGGCACCTGGACGGCGCCGGGCCGGCCCACGGTGGCGACCTGGCCGGTGATGCGGCTGAGCCGGAAGGCGCGCGGCGCCTGCCGGTCGCGGTCGAACCCGGCGAGGTACCAGCGCCCGCGACGGCTGACCACGCCCCACGGCTCCACGGTGCGGGCCCGGACGCTCTCGCTGCCGGCGCCGCGGTAGTCGAAGCGCACCGCCCGCCGGTCGCGCACGGCCTCCCACAGCGGCGGGAACGCCGGGTCGCGGGTGTCGACGCGCAGCTCCAGCACTCCCGTCTGGCCCAGGCCGCCGACGGTCTCGTCGGTGGCCACCCCGCCGGCGCGCAGCTTCAGCAGGGCGCCCGAGGCGGCCTCGGCCAGGCTCGCGCGCTGCCACACCTGGGCGGCCAGGCCCAGCACGGCCGCCTCGTCGGGCTCCAGGGTGATCTCGGGCAGCTCGTACGACTCGCGCCGGATGCGGTAGCCGGGCTCGTCCTCCCAAGGGTCGCGCACCACGTCGATGGGGATGCCGATCTCGCGCAGCTCGTTCTTGTCGCGCTCGAACATCCGCTGGAACGCCTCGTCGCCGTCGCGGTCGTAGCCGGGCACCGCGTGGCGGATCTGCTCGGCCGACAGGGGACGGCTGGTGGCGAGCAGGCAGATCACCAGATTCAGCAACCGCTCGGTCTTACGGCGCGACATCTGCCTCACTCCTCCTTCATCGACGCTACCCTGCCCCCGTGATCAGATGGCGCAAGGGCGAGGTCGTGCGGATCCGCCGCGAGTGGCCGGGAGCGGTGGAGCTGGACGTCGCCGTACCCGAGGGGCGGTGCCGGGCGCTGGCCTATCCGGCTCTGGTGGGCCGCCCGGAACCCGGCGACGAGGTGCTGCTCAACACGACGGCACTCGCGATGGGTCTCGGTACGGGAGGTTACGCCATGGTGGTGGCCGTCCCGAACCGTTTACCGGAAGATCCCCAAGGGCCGGGGCACCTGGTGAAGGCGCGCTACACCCCGATGCAGGCGACGGTGCTCGGCGCGGACGAGCAGGACTCCCCTCATCACGAGGTCCTGCGCGAGGCGGACTCGGTCGACGGGATGCCCGTGGTGGTGGCCGACCTGCACTCGGCGCTGACGCCGATCCTGTGCGGCCTGTACGAGGCGGTGCCCGGGGGCGCGGGCGGCGGCGTGCGGGTGGCGTACGTGATGCAGGACGGCGGGGCGCTGCCCGCGTGGTTCTCGATGGCGTGCGCGACGCTGCGGGAGATCGGCTGGCTGGCCGGGGTGGTGACGGTCGGGCAGGCGTTCGGCGGCGACGTGGAAGCGGTGACCACGCACACCGGGCTGCTGGCGGCCCGGCACGTGCTGGAGGCCGACGTCGCGATCGTGGCCCAGGGTCCCGGCAACCTCGGCACGGGCACGCGGTGGGGCTTCTCCGGCGTGTCGGCGGGCGAGGCGGTCAACGCCGCCGCCGTGCTGCTCGGCCGGCCGGTGGCGGCGCTGCGGGTCAGCGAGGGGGACCGCCGCGAGCGCCACCTCGGCGTGTCCCACCACTCGCTGACCGCCTACGGCCGCGTGGCGCTGGCGCGCGCCCGCGTGCCGGTGCCGCTGCTGCCGGGCGAGTTCGGCGAGCGCGTCCGCGACCAGGCCGAGCTGCTGGCCGTACGGCATGAGCTGGTGGCCGTGCCGGTGGACGGCCTGCACGAGGCGCTGCGCGACTCGCCGGTGCGCCTGTCGACGATGGGGCGGGGCCTGGAGGAGGACCTGGCCTACTTCCTGGCCTCGGCGGCGGCGGGCAGACTCGCGGCCTCGCTGCTGTCGTAGGGCTCCTGGAAGGTGAACGCCTCAGGGCCGGGCCCGTGGGCCTTGAGGCGTTCCAGGCGCTCCATCCCCTCGGCCAGGGTCGGGATGTACCCCTCGGGCACCCACCACAGCACCACGTACGGCTCGGCGATGCGCAGGAACCACTCCCTGCGCCGGCGCAGCACGCCCAGATGGGCGCTGCGGTAGACGAACGACCACAGCGCGTCGAGGGACTCCCACAGCGAGAAGGTGACGAGCAGGTGGTCGCCGTAGTCGTGCGTGATCGTGGCCGTCGGGTCCTCCTCGCTCTCCTTCATCCGCCACACGAAGCCGGGGGCGCTGTCGGCGAGGTTGTTGATCGGCTCCAGGAGCTCGACGAAGGAGGCGAGCTCGGGCCCGTCGATGGGCGCGCGCGCATGGGCGACGTTGAGCTGGGCTAGGTGCATGGGGCTCAGCACACCACGCCTCGCGCTTCTATGTCAATCTTCATTTGTTTTAGAAGGCCGAGGCGGATCGGCGAGGGAGACACAGCACTCCCCCGGCCGGGGATCCAGCTCGGCCCGCTCCGGGCGGTCGCCCAGGCCCTCCAGGAGGCCCTGGCACAGCGCGAGGTTCATCGAGCACACCAGCAGAGGCTGTTCCTGTGACAGCGCGTGGAAGGGGCAGTTGCGCAGGCGCAGCCTGCCCGCTTCGGTGTACGGCTCGTAGCCCCGATCGCGCAGCACCGCCTCCAGGGGCTCGCCCCGGTGGCCACGGGCCATCCGGGCGCCCGCCGCCCTGGCCGCCTCCTCCGCCCGCTCCTCGGCGCCCAGCGCGTCCACCACGCCCGCCAGCACGGAGGCCAGCACGCCGTAGTCGCGCGGCGGCAGGCTCACCGACCGCTCCCCCGAGGCCCGCCGGTACACCTTCGCCGGGCGCCCGCTGCCCGGGCCGCGCCGCTCCTGCTGCCTGAACCCGCTCTCCAGCAGACCGGCCTCGACCAGCTTGTCGAGGTGGTGGCCGGCGAGGGTCCTCGACACCCCGGCGGCCTCCGCCGCCTCGGCCCGGCCCACCTCGCCGCCGCCGCCCGCCACGGCCTCGTACAGGCTGCGCCGCACGGGGTCGTGCAGCAGGGACAGGGCCTCAAGGTGGTCTTCGCGCACAGCCGGAGTCTAGGCCGCGCCGGCGCCCTCCCCGGACGCCGGCGCGGCCCGCTCACCTACGTCAGTAGGCCGACAGGACGTCCACCACGAACACGAGCGTGCTGTTGGCCGGGATGCCCTGCTGCTCCTGCGCGCCGTAGCCCAGGTCCGGCGGGATGCTCATCACCACGCGGCTGCCGACCGGCACGCCCACGAGGCCCTTCTGCCAGCCCTGGATGACCCCGGACAGCGGGAACGACGCCGGCTGCCCCTTGGCCCAGCTGGAGTCGAACTCCTTGTCGGTGCCCCAGATCTTGCCGGTGTAGTGGACGGTCAGGGTGTTGGCCGCCTGCACCTTCTGGCCGGTGCCCTGGATCAGCGTCTTGACGACGAGCTCCTTCGACGGCTTCTCACCGGTCTTGGTGGTCAGCGTCGGGGCCTTGTCACCGCCGGGGCTGACGACCTTGACGCCCTTGATGCTGTCGCCGGTCTCCTTGCCGGCGGCGGCCTTCAGCGGCTCGGGCGGCGCGCCGACGACGTCGATGACGAACACCTTGGTCGGCTGGGCGGCCTGCGTCTGCTGCGCCTGCTGCTGGGCGGAGTCGGCCGCCATCACGGCCAGCAGCCGGCCGCCGTGCTTGACCTTCGAGAAGCCGTCGCGCAGCACCTGCGGGAGCTGGTCGGTGACCGGGATGGTCTCCGGCTGCTTGGTGTCGTAGGAGGAGCCCTGGAAGGCGTTCTGCTTGCCGTCCCAGTTGTAGACGGTCAGGTTGACGATGACCTGGCCGCCCGTCTTGACCGCCGGGCCGGTGCCCGGGGCGATCACCTCGTACGACGACTTGGTGGCGGGCGTGCCCGAGATCGTCACGGTGGGCTTGACGCCCACGTTCCCGGTGACCTTCACGCCCGCCGAGCCGCTTCCGGCCCCGTCGGAGCTGGAAGCGGTGCTCGGGGCGTCGGAGCCGCACGCGGCGGCGAAGAAGATCAAAGGCACGGCGGCCAGGACGGCCAGGGCGCGGCGCATGGAGTTCCCTCGGTGGCGACAGCAGATTCGCGTCACCCTATCCGACCGTCGGGTAGGGCCGAGGTAAACCGGCGGGTAAAGCGGCTACATCCCGGCGATGAGCTTGTCCACCCGCTCGTCCACGCTGCGGAACGGGTCCTTGCACAGCACGGTGCGCTGCGCCTGGTCGTTCAGCTTCAGGTGGACCCAGTCGACCGTGAAGTCGCGCCGCTTCTCCTGCGCCTTGCGGATGAACTCGCCGCGCAGCCGCGCCCTGGTCGTCTGCGGCGGCACCGACTTGGCCTCGAAGATCTTGAGGTCGGACGCCACCCGCTCCACCGAGCCGCGCTTCTGCAGCAGGTAGTACAGGCCGCGCTTGCGGTGCACGTCGTGGTAGGCCAGGTCGAGCTGCGCCACCCTCGGCGAGGACAGCGGCAGGTCGTACTTCTTGCGGTAGCGCTCGATGAGCTGGTATTTCGTCACCCAGTCGATCTCGCGGGCCACCAGGTCGAGGTTGCCCGTCTCGACCGCGGTCAGCGTGCGCTCCCACAGCTCCAGCACCCGCCGGGCGACCGCGTCGCCGCCGCGCCGCTCGACGAAGTCCTTCGCCTTCGACAGGTACTCCTGCTGGATCTCCAGGCTCGACGCCTCGCGGCCGTTGGCCAGGCGGACCCTGCGGCGGCCGGTCATGTCGTGCGAGACCTCGCGGATGGCCCTGATCGGGTTCTCCAGCGACAGGTCGCGCATCACGGTGCCGGCCTCGATCATGCGCAGCACCAGGTCGGTGGCGCCGACCTTGAGCAGCATGGTCGTCTCGCTCATGTTCGAGTCGCCGACGATGACGTGCAGGCGGCGGAACCGCTCGGCGTCGGCGTGCGGCTCGTCGCGCGTGTTGATGATCGGCCTGCTGCGGGTGGTGGCGCTGGAGACGCCCTCCCAGATGTGCTCGGCCCGCTGCGACACGCAGTAGACCGCGCCGCGCGGCGTCTGCAGCACCTTGCCGGCGCCGCAGATGATCTGCCGCGTCACGAGGAACGGGATGAGCACGTCGGCCAGCCGGCCGAACTCGCCGTGCCGGCCGACGAGGTAGTTCTCGTGGCAGCCGTACGAGTTGCCGGCGGAGTCGGTGTTGTTCTTGAACAGGTAGATGTCGCCCGCGATACCCTCTTCGCGCAGCCGCTTCTCGGCGTCGACGAGGAGGCCCTCGAGGATCCGCTCCCCGGCCTTGTCGTGGGTGACGAGCTCGATGACGTTGTCACACTCGGGTGTTGCGTACTCAGGATGGCTGCCCACGTCGAGGTACAGGCGTGCGCCGTTGCGGAGGAAGACGTTGCTCGATCGGCCCCAGGACACGACCCGCCGGAACAGGTAGCGCGCGACCTCGTCGGGCGACAGCCTGCGCTGTCCCCGGAACGTGCAGGTCACGCCGTACTCGTTCTCCAGCCCGAAGATGCGACGATCCATCACCTCACACTATGCCCACGGATCGGCTCGCGGGAGGGATCTTCGGCGTGTTTTGCCGCCCCACGCCCTTCCGGCCCCCCGCCCACCCGCTTCGTCCCACCCCCTGGCCCCACGTCCCCGTCGTCACGCGTCGCGGCCCCTCTCGCGTCCGGCTGTCCTTCCCGGGCATCCGCACGCGGCCCCCCGTGGGCCCGCCGCCGTTCCAGGGGCCGCCCGGACACGGGAACGCCGCCTCCTCCCGGGTGGGAGGGGCGGCGCGTCACGGCTGTCCTGGACGACGGCCCGCGAGGAGGTCAGGGGGTGTAGATCTCCTGGACCTTGACGATCTGACCCTTGTAGACGGTGATCAGGGACGCCTGGCCGTTCTTCTTGTGCCGCTTGAGCAGCACCGAGCGGGAGCAGCGCTTGTCGCCGAGCCCGGTGGAGCGGCTGACCGTCATCTGCGACATGGTGGCCTTGCAGCCGAACGCCGACAGGTACACGACGTCCTTGGCGACGGGCGAGGCGTAGGCCGTCACGTCACCCTCGGGCGGGCCGACGAAGAAGCCCTCGGTCCGGGTGCCCTTCTTCCACCTGATCGGCTCGTACTCGGCGACACTGCCACGGACCACGGTGATCCATCCGCGCAGGATGCCGTCGTGCCGCGAGCGGATGCCCTTGGTGAAGTCGTGCTTCGGGTCCGCCTGGAAGGTCGTCCCGAAGATCTTCGGGGCCTTGAAGTCCGGAATCGGCCGCCGAGCCGCGACGGTCTCGGAGGGGGCTGTGGAGACGCCGGTGAGGGCACCCGTGAAAGTGCCCGTGGAGGCGCCTGTGGAGGCACCCGTGGTAGCGCCCGTGGAAGTGGACGCCCCGGCGACCGCGCCGGAGGTCAGGACCAGGGCCGCGGTGGCGCCGCCCGCGAGAAGCGTACGCAGGGAAGTCTTCACGGACAGATGAGATCCTGCGCCTCCCGCCGGAGTTCGACCCATCAATGGTGACATAGGTCACATTCTCCGGCGGGGGCGTTCACCGGCCGGGTCAGATCAGCTCGTACACCACGTTGACGATCACGGACACCGACGACTCGCCGGGGCTGACGAACGCACCGTCGGCCATCGCGTACTGCCGTGTCGGCGCCTCGGCCTGCTCGTCCATCCGCACGACCCGGCCCACGTGCCGGCCGGCCAGCGCCGCGAGCTGCCGCGCCTTGGCCAGCGCGTCCCGGTAGGCCGCCGCCCGCGCCTGCTGCACGAGCGTCTCACCCTTGGAGATCTCGAACGTGACGCCGTTGATCTGGACCTCGTCGCCGACGGCCGCGACGGCGTCGATGACGGCGTCGGCCCGCGACAGGTCACGCAGCAGCACCTCCACGCCCTGGGAGGCCCGGTAGCCGACCACCTGGGCGCCGTCCTTGTACTCGGCGCCGAGGGTGAGGTTCTCGGTACGCAGGTCGTTCATGGAGATCCCGGCGCCCTGGACGGCGGCGGCGAGCCGGGCCCGCGTGGCCTTGGCGGCGCTGAACGCGGCGGCGGCCCGGTCACGGCGCACCTCGACGCCGACGCTGAGCCGCATGACGTCGGGCGGCGCCTGGACGGTTCCGCGTCCGACGACGGTGAGCTGCGCCGGCTCCCCCGGCCACGTGCCGGCCGTACGCGAGGAGACGCCGGACGACCTCGAGACGTGAGAAGCCGTACGCGAGGAGACGCCGAGCGACCCCGAGACGTGAGGAGCCGTACGCGAGGAGACGCCGGGCGATCCCAGGGCGTGGGGGGACGGACGTGAGGAGGCGCGGGAGGACGGCCCCGGGGAGGCGGGACGTGGCGTGCGGGCGGCGGCCCCGTGGGACACGTGCCCGGCGGGCCGGGAGGCGTGCTGGGTGGCGGGGCGGGCGAGGGAGGGAGACTCCGGCTTGGGCCCGGCGGACGCGAGCGCGGGGACGGCCTGCGCTCCCAGGAGGACGAAGGTGGCGGAGGCCACGACGGCACTCAGTTTGATCATGGGGTCATGGCAGCACCCGGCAGCCCGGCCGCCCCGCCGCCGACACCCGGCCCGCCCGACATTTGACCGAACCCGGCGGCCACGGGGATGGCACCGGGCCGTCCCTTTACCGACGCCCACCGGCCCCCGCCGCACGTGCCCGCACAGAAGCCCGGATGCTCTGCCCATCCGCCCGCTCTGCGCATCCGGCGGCTCTGCCCATCCGCCCGCCAGTTTGCCCGCCCACGCACGCGGGCGCTGGGGGTTCAGGGGGCCGTCGGATGCCGAGCGGCGGGGAGGCGGGCGGCTGGGAGGTGAGCGACGCCGACGGCCTCCACGGCGCGTGGAGGTCGTCGGCGCGGGTGGGGAATGTCGCCGGGGTCGCTACAGGGGCGAGGAGCCGTCGTCGATGTCGCCGTCCGGACCCGTGGGCGGCGGGGTGCCGCCGGACGGGGGCGTCTGGCCGGTGGCCGGGGCGGCGGGGCCGGTCTCCTCGGCGGGCTCCCCGGAAGGCTCCCCGGCGGGGCCGGTGGTGTCAGGGGACGCCTGCGACAGCAGCCGCTCCAGGCGGGCGGCCGTCAGCCGGAGGAACTTGCGGTGCTCCCGGTTGCGGTCCAGCACCGCCACCTCGAGCTGCGCCATCGGCGGCCGCTCGCCCCCCGGCTCGGTCAGCGCCGCCATCGCGACCTCCAACGCGTCGGCCAGCGGCATGCCCTCGCGGTAACGCTCCTTCAGCCGCGTCGACACCGCCTCCGCCTGCCCGCCCATCGCCGCGAAGCCGTGCTCGTCGAACACCGAGCCGTCGAACGTCAGCCGGTAGATCGCGTCACCGTCGGCGGCGTCGCCCACCTCGGCCACCACGACCTCCACCTCGAGCGACTTGATCGACTCGGTGAAGATGCGGCCCAGGTTGGAGGCGTACAGGTTGGCCAGGCCGCGGCCGGTCACGTCGGAGCGGTCGTAGGTGTAGCCGTTGATGTCGGCGTAACGGATGCCGCCGAGCCGCAGCTCCTCGAACTCGTTGTAACGGCCCACCGCCGCGAAGCCGATGCGGTCGTAGATCTCGCTGATCTTGTGCAGCGCCCGCGACGGGTTGGGCGCCACGAACAGGATGCCGTCCTCGTACTGCAGCACGACGACGCTGCGGCCCCGCGCGATGCCCTTGCGCGCGTAATCCGCCTTGTCCCGCATGATCTGCTCAGGGGACGCATATCCGAAAGGCATGGACACCGTGATGGTCCTTTCTAGCGCAGCGGGGCGATGGGGCCGTCAGGAGAGATCAGCCGGGCCTCGAGCATCTGCTCGACGTAGCCCGACACCTGCTCATCCGTCAGCCGGCGGAAGCCGTCGGCGTCGATCACCGACACGATCGGCCAGATCTTGCGCGTCACGTCCGGCCCGCCGGTCGCCGAGTCGTCGTCGGCCGCGTCGTACAGCGCCTGGATCAGCGTCATCACCATGTCGTCGGCCGAGGCCCCGTCGCGGTAGAGCTTCTTCAGCGAACCTCGCGCGAAGATCGAACCCGACCCGATCGCGTCGAACCGCTCACGCTCGTACGGGCCGCCCGCCACGTCGTAACTGAAGATCCGCCCCTCGTCGCGGTCGGGATCGTAGGCCGCGAACAGCGGCACCACCACCAGCCCCTGCATCGCCATGCCGAGGTTGCCGCGGATCATCGTGGCCAGGCGGTTGGCCTTGCCCGCCACCGAAAGGGTGCGGCCCTCCATCTTCTCGTAGTGCTCCAGCTCCACGCGGTAGAGGCGGGCCATCTCGATGCCGGTGCTGGCCGTGCCCGCGATGCCCATGCAGGAGTAGTCGTCGGCCCGGAAAACCTTCTCCACGTCACGCTGGGAAATGATGTTGCCGGAGGTCGCCCGGCGGTCACCCGCCATCACCACGCCGCCCGCGAAGGTCGCGGCGACGATCGTGGTCGCGTGGGGAACCTGGTCACCGATCGGGGTGGCGAGGACCTTGTCACGCTGCGGCAGGATTTCAGGCGCGTACCCCGCGACGAACTCCGTGAACGAGGAACTCCCGGTGTTGTGGAAAAGGTGGTTCACCAAGCCGGCGGGCAGATCCCTGTGCGATGCCACGCGACTCCCTCCCAAAGGTCAGTGTTCCTAGAGCGACCCTACTCATGTTGTGTTGCTGTCTGCACTTCCCACGATCAGCTCACGGCGAACCGGTCACCAGATCGTTTCTTTACACTCGCCAGAGCACCGGCCCCTCCTCCCCGATGCGGCGGCCGCCGCCGGACCCGAAACGGGCGTCAGCGCTCTGAGCGGGACATACTTGCAGCATGTCCACCGTGCCCACCGACTCGACGGGATCCACCGGATCCGGCCGGGACTGGATCCTGCACGTGGACCTCGACCAGTTCATCGCCGCCGTGGAGCTGCTGCGCCACCCCGAGCTGCGCGGCCGGCCCGTCGTCGTGGGCGGCTCGGGCGACCCCACGCAGCCGCGCACCGTGGCCGCCACCGCCACCTACGAGGCCCGCGCGTACGGCGTCCACTCGGGCATGCCGCTGCGCACCGCGCTCAGACGCTGCCCCGACGCCGTCTTCCTGCCCGCCGACCGGCCCGCCTACGAGGCCGCCTCCGAGCGGGTCATGGCCACGCTGCGCGGCCTCCCCATCCGCCTGGAGGTCTGGGGATGGGACGAGGCGTTCGCCGGCACCCGGACCGACGACCCCGAGGCCCTGGCCGCCGAGCTCCAGCGGGCCGTCCTCACCGCCACGGAGCTGACCTGCTCGGTCGGCATCGGCGACAACAAGCACCAGGCCAAGCTGGCCTCCGCCTTCGCCAAGCCCGCCGGGATCTTCCGGCTCACCACCGACACCTGGCGGGAGGTCATGGACGACCGGCCCACGGACGCCCTCTGGGGCATCGGGGCCCGGACCGCCGGGAAGCTCGCGGACCTGGGCCTGCACACGGTCGCCCAGCTCGCCGCCGCCGACCCCGCCGAGCTGGCCCGCCGCTTCGGGCCCACCAACGGCCCCTGGTACCGCTACCTCGCCCTCGGCCACGGCGAGTCGGAGATCGTCACCACCCCGTGGGTGCCGCGCGGTCACAGCCGCGAGACCACCTTCCCCCACGACCTCACCGACGCGTCCGACATCGCCGCCCACGTCGCCACCCTCGCCGGACAGGTCGCCTCGGACGCGGCAGCCGAGAACCGCGCCGCCGTCCGCGTCTCCGTCAAGGTGCGGTTCGCCCCGTTCCTCACCCGCACACGCCAGACGAAACTCGCGGCACCCACCACGGACCCCGCCGAGCTGACCCGCGTCGCCCTCGCCGTGCTCGGCCGGTTCGACCTCACCCGCCCCGTCCGCCTGCTCGGCGTCGGCGTCGAGTACGCCCCGCCCGACGGCGAACAGGCCCCCTACACCCTCACCACCCTGGAATAGAACTCCGACCAGGCATCCTCATCCACCTGCTCCAGCCGCGCGAACTCCTCAGGGGACAGCTCCACCTCGGCGTAGCACTCAGCCTCCTCGGGCGTGGCCGCCTCCACGTAAGCCAGAGCCCGCCGCACCACCCCGGCGTCGTCCCGGAACTGCCCGATCCCCGTATTGCACGGCAGGCAGAGCGCGAAGCGGACATCGCCCGTACGGTGACAATGATCGACATGCTCCGGCGGGCGGTCCCAGCACACCACGCACAGCCCGAACTGGTCGGCGATCATCCGCTCGACGTCCTCGTGCCGCATCCCGTAACGCTGCGACAGGTGGTACGACCTCGTCCGAGCCACCACCCCGCCCGGCCGCGCCTGCGGCGGCACCACGAACTCGGGCCGAAACCCCCATCCATCGAGATAGAAGGCGGCCAGCTCCAGCAGCACGGTGTTGTCGCCGAAGTGCCCCAGTCCGTTGTTGCAGTTGAAGCACAACACGCCGCGCACCCGCCCGCTGCTGTGGCAGTGGTCGACGAACGTGCCCGGTACGGCACGGCAGATGGCGCACAGACCGCCCTGTTCCGCCAGCATGCGGTCGAAGTCATCCTCGGTGATGCCGTAGCGGTACTTCAGCAGATAATTCCGCTCGCTGCCGTGGTTTCTGATCTTGTTGTCGAGCATCACCCGGGCATGGCACGGCTTGCAGTACGCGGTCAGCCCGTCCTTGCTGGATCGGTTACTGCCGAACTCGGCATGTGCCTTGATCTCTTCGCACCTCGGACAGTACTTGTGGCCGGGGGGCGGCTCCACCCGCTCACGCACGACCTTGCCCTGTTCGGCCTTGCGCTTGCGGTAGCTCCGGGTGGAGCGGACCTGGAAGCAGGGCTTGCAGTAGCGCGCACGGCCATCGGCCATGCGCCTGTTGAGCCCGAACTCGGAGAGCGTCTTGGCCTCCCCGCAGTCCGGGCACCGCTTCAAGCCCTCATCGCTTTCCATGCTCTTGTCCTATTTTGCCTGTCCGTTTTGCCCTACTGTCCGCCCTTTTGGACGTAGCTGCGCACGAACTCCTCTGCGTTCTCTTCGAGAACTTCGTCGATTTCGTCCAGGATGGCGTCGACGTCGTCCGTCAGCTTCTCCTGGCGCTCCTGGACGTCGGGCGCCGCCGACGCCTCGGTCTCCTCGACCTCGCCCTCACGCCGGCCGGCCTGCTTCTGACCTCCGGAGTCCCTGTTCGCCATGTCGTACCTCCACTCGGGGGACTGCCTCTTGAGGCATATCTTCCCCGAACCGGGCGACATTTCGCGCCGAAGGACCGGCGATCTTGCCGGTTTGTCTGGATAGCTGTACTATCCAATAGGCCCCAGACGCTCTGCCAGGAGGTTTCCCGTGTCCCCCGCGTCCCTGACCATGGCCGGTGTGCTGCTCATCACCGTGCCGACGATCGCCTTCGGCGGCGTCACCCTGCTGAAGTTCCTCATGCGCGGCGTGCCGGGCTACGTCGACAACCCCGTGCGGCGCGGCCTGTGGCGGGCCGGGCACGCCCACGCCGGCGTGCTGGTGCTGTTCAGCCTGGTGGCCATGCTCTACGTGGACCAGACCGGCCTGCCGGAGGGCCTGAAGTGGCTCGTGCGGGTGCTGATCGTGGCCGCGCCCATCCTGATGCCCCTGGGCTTCTTCCTGTCGGTGATCAGGCCGGGCGACACGAAGCCGAGCCGCCTGATCGGGCTGACCGTCGCGGGGGGCGCCTGTCTGGCCGTGGGCGCGCTGTCGCTGGGTGTGGGCCTGCTGATCTGAGCGGCCGTCGCCTTTACATCGTAGATCAGAGAACGGCGTCCCGGACGAGGGTCGGGACGCCGTGGAAGTGCCGGTGGGAGGGTCAGTCGCCGCCGGTGAGGGCGGCGACCAGGTCGGCCGCGGTGCGGCAGCGGTCGAACAGCTCGCCCACGTGCGCCTTGGTGCCGCGCAACGGCTCCAGGGTGGGGACGCGCTGCAGGGACTCGCGGCCGGGGATGTCAAAGATGACGGAGTCCCAGGAGGCCGCGGCGACCGACTCGCTGTACTGGCGCAGGCAGCGTCCGCGGAAGTAGGCCCGGGTGTCGGTCGGCGGGTTCTCCACGGCGCGCTGGACCTCGTCCTCGGTGACGAGGCGCTGGATGCGCCCGCGCGCGACGAGGCGGTTGTAGAGGCCGCGGTCGGGGCGGATGTCGGAGTACTGGAGGTCGACGAGCTGGAGCCTGGAGTGGGACCAGGGCAGGTTGTCGCGGGTGCGGTAGCCCTCCAGCAGCTCCAGCTTGGCGACCCAGTCGAGCTCGCGGGACAGCTGCATGGGGTCCTCGGCCAGGCGGGTGAGGACGGACTCCCAGCGGTCCAGGATGTCCTTGTTCATCTCGTCCTGGGCGGTGCCGCGCTCCTCGACGTACTTGCGGGCCTGGTCGAGGTACTCCATCTGCAGCTGGACCGCGGTGAGCCGGCGACCGTCGCGCATGGAGATCTCGTAGCGGCAGGTCGGGTCGTGGGAGACGGCGCGCAGCGCCTGGACCGGGTTGTCGACGGCCAGGTCGCGGGTGATGAAGCCGTCCTCGATCATGGCGAGGACGAGCGCGGTGGTGCCGAGCTTCAGGTACGTCGAGATCTCGGACATGTTGGCGTCGCCGATGATCACGTGCAGCCGCCGGTACTTCTCCGGGTCGGCGTGGGGCTCGTCGCGGGTGTTGATGATGGGGCGTTTGAGCGTGGTCTCCAGCCCGACCTCGACCTCGAAGAAGTCGGCGCGCTGGCTGATCTGGAAGCCCTCGCCGCGGGAGTCCTGGCCGATGCCGACCTTCCCGGCTCCGACGACCACCTGACGGCTGACGAAGAACGGGGTGAGGTGGCGGACGATGTCGGCGAAGGGGGTGGAGCGCCGCATGAGGTAGTTCTCGTGGCAGCCGTACGAGGCGCCCTTGGCGTCGGTGTTGTTCTTGTAGAGCTGGATGGGCGCGTTGGACGGGATGGCGGAGGCGCGCTGCGCCGCGTCGTACATGACCCGCTCGCCCGCCTTGTCCCAGAGGACGGCGGCGCGGGGGTTGGTGCACTCGGGCGTGGAGTACTCGGGGTGGGCGTGGTCGACGTAGAGGCGGGCGCCGTTGGTGAGGATGACGTTGGCCAGTCCGAGGTCCTCGTCGGTGAGCTGGCTGGGGTCGGCGACCTCTCTGGCGAGGTCGAACCCGCGGGCGTCGCGGAGGGGGTTCTCCTCCTCGAAGTCCCAGCGGGCCCTGCGCGCGCGGGCCGCCGAGGCCGCCAGATAGGCGTTGACCACCTGCGAGGAGGTCACCATCGCGTTGGCGCCCGGCTGACCTGGTACGGAGATGCCGTACTCGGTCTCGATGCCCATCACCCGACGCACCGTCATGCAGCACCCTCTGTTCGTCCGGATCTGCCTATCCGCCGTTTATATGCCCGAGCCTATGCCCTTCACAGTGCCCCAGGGTCACAGAGTTATGGCACCGACGCCTTTTCCACCTGTACGGCCGGGGCGGGTCGGGCCGGTGAGTGGCGGCGTGGCTTGAGCAGACGCTGGATCGGGCGTTCGGCAAAGGTGTAGACGAGATACGACAGGAGGATCGCCGCGAGCGCGGTCGCGGTCGCGGTGAGCCATGGGGGCAGGCTGCCGGTCAGCCGCGGGACGAGGGCGACCGCGACGGCGGAGTGGAGCAGGTACAGCGGGTAGGTGGTCGCGCCGAGCGCGGTGAGGACCTTGGACGGCTTGAGCCGGAGGAGGCCGAGGGCGACGAGCGCCATCAGGGCGAAGACGAGGGTGATGGTGACGATCACAGAGACGTCGGTCACCGGCATGTTCTTGAATCCGGCGACCTTGATGCGGCCGTGGACGCGTTCGAGGGCGGAGTGGAGGGACATGGCCCATCCGGCGACGACGTAGAGCCAGGGTAACCAGGCGCTGCCGCGCTTGTGGATGAGGTAGAGGGCCATGCCGGCGACGAAGTAGGGGGCGTAGCGGGGCATGACGAACTCGTTGAGGAGGTCGTTGCCGAGCAGTTCGGCGCCGAGCGCTGCGGCGAGCCAGAGGCCGCCGAGGACGAGCACCCGCCCGTAGGTCACGCCGATGATGACGAGGATCGCCATGATCAGGTAGAAGCGGAGTTCGGCCCAGAGCGACCAGTAGACGCCGGCGGCGTCGGTGACGCCGAACAGCCGCTGGAGCATGGTGGCGTTCACGGCGTACTCGCCGGGGGTGAGCTTGGGGTCCAGCGCCTTGGCGCCGGTGAGGCCGTACAGGGCCGCGACGGCCGCCAGGCTCAGCCAGTACGCCGGGTAGAGGCGGACGAGCCGGGAGCGGGCGAACGCGCCCAGGGAGCGGCCCCAGGCGCTCATGAGGATGACGAAGCCGCTGATGACGAAGAACAGCTCGACGCCGAGGATGCCGAGCCCGGCCAGGGGCGCGACGGCGGGGAACAGCTCGGCGGGCCGGTCGCCCCACACGGAGGCGTAGGCGACGAGGTAGTGGAAGGCGAGCACGGCCAGGGCGGCGGCGAAGCGCAGCAGGTCGAGCTCGGCCAGCCGGCCGTCCCCCCGGGCATGGCGCGGCCGGTTGCTGAGATGCACGACCCTTGGACGTCACGTCGATCACTTCGGTTCCCGCAGTAACAGCTTTCACAGACCGGCGCGCGGGGCGGAATGCGAGAGGGCCGCGCGGGTGAACCGCGCGGCCCTCTTCGAGGTGACGGGACGCGACTACAGGTACTGGCCGGTGTTGGCGACGGTGTCGATGGACCGGCCGGCTTCGGCGCCCTGCTTGCCGGAGACGAGCGTGCGGATGTAGACGATCCGCTCGCCCTTCTTGCCGGAGATGCGGGCCCAGTCGTCGGGGTTGGTGGTGTTGGGCAGGTCCTCGTTCTCGGAGAACTCGTCCACGCAGGCCGTGAGCAGGTGCTGCACCCGCAGGCCCTTCTGGCCGCTTTCGAGGAACTGCTTGATGGCCATCTTCTTGCCCCGGTCGACGATGTTCTGGATCATCGCTCCGGAGTTGAAGTCCTTGAAGTACAGGACCTCCTTGTCGCCGTTGGCGTAGGTCACCTCGAGGAAGCGGTTCTCCTCGCTCTCGGTGTACATGCGCTCGACGACGCTCTGGATCATGCCGTGGATGGTCGCCTCACGGGAGCCGCCGTGCTCGGAGAGGTCCTCCGGGTGGAGCGGCAGGCCGGCCACGAGGTACTTGGAGAAGATGTCCTTGGCCGCCTCGGCGTCCGGCCGCTCGATCTTGATCTTGACGTCCAGGCGGCCGGGCCGCAGGATCGCCGGGTCGATCATGTCCTCGCGGTTGGAGGCGCCGATGACGATGACGTTCTCCAGGCCCTCGACGCCGTCGATCTCCGACAGCAGCTGAGGGACGATGGTGTTCTCCACGTCGGAGGACACGCCCGATCCGCGGGTGCGGAAGATCGAGTCCATCTCGTCGAAGAACACGATGACCGGGGTGCCCTCGGATGCCTTCTCGCGGGCCCGCTGGAAGACCAGGCGGATGTGCCGCTCGGTCTCGCCGACGTACTTGTTGAGCAGCTCGGGGCCCTTGATGTTGAGGAAGAAGCTCTTGCCGGACTGGCCGGTCTTCTCCGCGACCTGCTTGGCCAGGGAGTTGGCGACCGCCTTGGCGATGAGCGTCTTGCCGCAGCCGGGAGGGCCGTAGAGCAGCACGCCCTTGGGCGGGCGCAGCTGGTGCTCGCGGAACAGGTCGGCGTGCAGGTAGGGCAGCTCGATGGCGTCACGGATCTGCTCGATCTGCCGGGACAGTCCGCCGATCTCCTCGTAGGAGATGTCGGGGACCTCCTCCAGCACGAGCTCCTCCACCTCGGACTTGGGGATGCGCTCGTAGACGTAACCCGAGCGGGGCTCCAGCAGGAGCGAGTCACCGGCCCTGATGGGCTGGCCCACCAGCGACTCGGCGAGGCGGACGACGCGCTCCTCGTCGGCGTGCGAGATGACGAGGGCGCGCCTGCCCTCGTCGAGGAGCTCCTTGAGCATGACGATCTCGCCGACCTCTTCGTAGCCGAGGGCTTCGACCACGTTGAGGGCCTCGTTGAGCATGACCTCCTGGCCACGCTTCAGCGAGTCGACGTCGACGGCCGGGCTGACGTTCACCCGCAGCTTGCGGCCGCCGGTGAACACCTCGATCGTGCCGTCTTCTCTGGCCTCCAGGAAGGTGCCGAAACCGGATGGCGGCTGCGCCAGCCGGTCGACCTCCTCCTTGAGGGCGACGATCTGGTCCCGGGCCTCCTTCAACGTGGCGACCAGGCGCTCGTTCTGGCCGGTGACGGCCGCGAGGTTCGCCTGTGCCTCGTGGAGGCGCTCTTCGAGGACTCTGGCCTGACGGGGTGACTCGGCCAGCTTCCGCCTCAGCGCGGTGATCTCCTCTTGGAGGAAGGAGACCTGTGTTGAAAGATCAGCGACCTCCCGTTCGCGCTGCGCGGCTCGAGCCTCTGCATCATCGCGAGCTGCCACGCCCCGTCACCTCCTTCCCAGTCGAGGGCGACTACTTAGGACCTTACCTATCTCGGGCCCCTCCGTAACCTGGCCGGGCAGTGTTCGTAGAGTGACATTCAGTGTTCGGTGAATAATCCTCTGTCGTGCGTTTAATCCTGCCAGCGCGGGAACCCGGCGGCTTGTTCCCGTCTCACGCACCAAAGCATCCCCGTGGCCGAATTGTCATAGTTCCTCGGTGGTTCCCTTCGGTCGTCGGCGACGTGGCGGGGGTGTCACGCCGTCCGCCATGCGGCGGGCGGTGACGAGGAAACCCGTGTGCCCGATCATCCGGTGATCGGGCCGTACAGCGAGTCCTTCGACATGCCAGTCGCGAACCAGGGTCTCCCACGCATGGGGCTCCGTGAAACTCCCGTGATCGCGAATGACCTCGACGGTCTTGGACATCTGCGTCGTCGTGGCCACGTAGCAGCAGATCACTCCCCCGGGCGTCAGCGCCTTGGCGGCGGCGTCCACGCACTCCCACGGGGCCAGCATGTCGAGGATCACCCGGTCCACGTCGACCTCGTCGATCGAGGCCACGAGGTCGCCGACGACCAGCCGCCAGTTGGCCAGCGGCCCGTCCTCCTCGGTGCCGAAGAACTTCTCCACGTTGCCGCGGGCCACGTCGGCGAACTCCTGGCGCCGCTCGTACGAGGTGACGTGCCCCTCGGGGCCGACGGCCCGCAGCAGGAAGCAGGTCAGCGCGCCCGACCCGACGCCGGCCTCGATGACGCGGGCGCCGGGGAAGACGTCGGCCATGCCGACGATCATCGAGGCGTCCTTGGGGTAGATCACGGCGGCGCCGCGCGGCATCGCCAGGGTGTAGTCCTGCAGCAGGTGCCGGAACGCGAGGTACTGGGTGCCGCCGGAGGAGCGCACCACGGAGCCCTCCGGCTGCCCGATCAGCTCGCTGTGGGGGATGGCGCCCTTGTGCGTGTGGAAGACGCCGTCCTGCTTGAGCGTGATCGTGTGGCGCTTGTTCTTGGGGTCGGTGAGCTGCACCTGATCCCCCACCTGGAACGGCCCATGCCTGCGGAAACCCATGGCGGCAAGGTTATAGGGCTTTCGACCGGCCTCTGACGCGCGATATGTATGGGTCATGCTCCCTCGTGCCGTCCTGTCCACCGGTTCCCTCGTCCTGCGCGCCCCCGCGGAGAGCGACGTGGAGGGGATGACCGCCACGGGCGCCGATCCCGTGGCGGCGAGGTTCCTGACCTCGCTGCCGTCGCCGTACACCGAGCGGGACGCCCGCGAGCACCTGGCCGTGGCCGCGCGCAGGTGGGAGGAGGGCGGCGCCGAGTTCACCATCGCGCAGAACGGCGCCTACGCCGGGGGGTTGCGCGTCTCGGCGCCCGACCCGTGGGGGGCGGTCGAGATCGGCTACCTGGTCGCGCCGTGGGCCCGCGGCAAGGGCGTGGCCACGGCGGCCGTGCGGGCGGTGACCGAGTGGCTGTTCGACCAGGGCGTGCACCGGGTCGAGCTGCGGGTCGCGGCCGAGAACGTGGCGTCACTGCGGGTGGCGCTGAAGGCCGGCTTCCGCGAGGAGGGCCGCCGCCGCGACGCCCGGGAGACGCGCGACGGGCGGCTGACGGACGACGTCCTGTTCGGGCGCCTCGCCCTCGACGCGGGCGAGGAGACGCCGCCGTACCTCCCGTTGCTGGAGGGCGGCGAGCTGACGGACGGCGTGGTACGGCTGGTGCCCATCGAGCCCGGCGACACCGAGGACTTCCACCGGATGATGGCCCAGCCCAGTGTGGCGGCCTACGCGATGGGGCCGGCGGCCACGCTGGAGGAGATCGAGCGGCGCTGCCGCAACACCGGCTACTGGTGGGTGACGGCCCAGCGGGCGGAGCTCGCGATCCGCGACGCGGAGTCGGGGGCGTTCGCCGGGCACGTGCAGCTCGCGCACGTGGTGCCGGTCCTGGGGCAGGCCATGGTGGGTTACTCCCTGCTGGAGGAGTTCCGGGGCAGGGGCTTCATGACGCGGACGGTGCGGCTGCTCGTGGACTGGGCGTTCGCGAACACGCCGCTGCACCGGATCACGGCGGGCACGAACGCGCGCAACGGGGCGTCGCACGCGGTGCTCGAGCGGGCGGGGTTCACGCGGGAGTGCGTCCATCGGGAGCTGTTCCCGGCGGCGGACGGCACGCGGGCCGACGACGTCCAGTGGGTACGCCTGCGGTCCCGCTAGCCTGGGCACGCTCCCACATCTGGGCAGAAATCAGACTTTCCCGTTCGGGTCTGGCCAAGCGGCGCGGCGCGGTGAATACTCCGGGTCACCGCACCGGAGACGCGTGCGAAGAGGGCACGCGGTCTCTCCCCCCTCCGCGGAGGGAAACACCTCGATGCCTGCCAACCGCGCTCATGTCGTCGTGCACGAACTCATCCGCTCCTTCTCCTGCCCGGACGCGGCGGCGCTGGCCGACCTGCTGGCCCGCGCCGCGGCCGACGTCTCCGGAACGGGGTACGCCGGCCTCGTCCGGGTGGACCCGCTGCGGGAGGCCGCCCGGGTCGTCCACCTGCACGCTCCCCCGGGCGATCCGCTGGGGGTACGGCCCTGGCTCGCCGAGCCGGGCGTGCTCAAGCTCCTGACCCTCTCGGCGGGGCAGGTGCGCCTGCCCCGGGACGCCACGGTGGGCGAGCCGGGGTTCCTGGCCACGCCCGTGCCCCTGGCCGCCCGCGAGCAGCTGCATCTCTGGGTGGCCGGGCGGGACTTCGGGGACCACGACGAGCACCTGCTCAGCCGGCTCGCCACGGCCGGAGGACGGGCTCTGGAGGCGGCCAGCGGCCTGGAGGCGGCCGCCCGGCTCCTGCGCGGGGTGCACGCCTTCGGCGAGGGCCGTCCGGCGCCCACGCGGTGACGGGGCGCCGGACGGTCACGCGGAGCGTCAGCCCCGGTGGGGCTCGAAGCGCATCGTGCGGGACACGCCGACCCGGACCGTCGTGCCCGGGGCGATCGTGACCGGCTCGTTGGGCGGGATGTCGTAGAAGTTGGGATCGCCCGGCGGCTGGATCTGGGTGCCGTTGACCGAGCCGAGGTCGACCAGGTTGACGTCCCAGCCGTCGAGCGCCACCCGCAGGTGGCGGCGCGAGACCGAGCCGTCGGGGCTGGTGACCTTGGCGGGACGGGCCGAGCCGCCGGCCACCTCGGGGGCGCGCTCGGGGTCGCGGCCCAGGAGGTAGTCGGTCTCCAGCGGCAGCGTGGTGCCGTCGTCCAGGACGAGGACGCCGAGCGACGGGCGGGGCCCCTTGTACGGGACGAGGGTGCGCTGCACCAGGGCGATGCCGCAGACCGCGCAGTACGGCGAGCGGGGGTCGTTGAAGTGGTCGTTCTTGCAGTCGACGCCGTAGACGAGCGGGCGGTCGCCGTGCTCGGGCTGCTCCTGCGCGTGCTGACCCGCCTGGCCCTGTGCCTGGCCCGGCTGTCCCTGACCCTGGTGGTCGAACGGGCCCGGCTGGTCGAACGGGCCCTGCTGGTCGAACGGGCCCTGCTGGTCGAAGGGGTCGGACGGCGGTCCGGAGGGCTGGGCGGGCTCGAAGTAGTCGGGCACCGCCGACAGGTGCGCGCCTGGCTGCGGCTCGTACGGCTCGGGCTGCCCCGGCTGGTCGTAGGAGTCGCCGGCGCCGTTGGGGGTGTGGACGGGCTCGTCGTAGCTCGGGTAGCCGGACTGCGGCTGCTCGTGGGGCGGCTGGAACGGCGAGGCCGGCGACTGCTCGGCCGGCGACGGCGGGTAGCCCGCACCGCCCGCGGACGCTCCGGCGCCGGAGGGCTCCGGCGGCGCGGACGCCTGCGAGGACGCGGGCGAGGATGCGGGCGAGTGCGCGGCCGGGGCTGCCTGGGGCCCCGACGGCGGTCCCGGCTGGTAGGAGGGCGCCTGCTGCGCGGGCGCCGGCGGCTGGTCGCCCGACATGGGGTAGGGCGGCATGTTGACCGGGGCGCGCTCGGGCGCCGGCGGCTGGACGAGGTCGGGCTCCATGTACAGGCCCGTGTTGGGCAGCTCGCTGGTGAGCGGCCCGGACGGGGCGGGCGCGGCCTGGTCGCCGAAGTCGCCCGCCAGGCCGCCGCCGTGGACCACGCCGCCGTCGAAGCGGACCGCGGGGTGCGGGGTGCCGGCGCCGGGCAGGGTCAGCTCGACCCGCTGGACCGGGCCGCCGATGAGCCGGTCGGCCCAGGTCAGCGAGTCGCTGCCGGCCAGCCTGGTCTGGCCGTCCGCGGTGGTGATGACGGCCGCGGCCGAGCCGCTGACCAGCACGGCGACGCCGCCGTCGCTGACCGGTCCGGCCACCGCGCAGGTGGCGGGGTCGCCCGTCATGTTGGCGGCGAGCACCTGGGCCGCGCGCCTGGCGAGGGCCCGGCCGTCGCCGCCGGAGGCGGCCGTCGAGCGCAACGCCTCGAGCAGGTCGCCGGCCGCGCTCTCGCCCGCGTCGCAGGCGAGCAGCAGCCCGCCGAGGTAGGCGACGAGGCCGTCCCCGGGAAGCGGACGCACCACGCCGAAGCCCTGGTCGGTCATGAGCCCTCCTTCACGCCGACGGTGCTGCGCTCGCGCTCAACGGTGCCCTCGCTGCGCTCGGTCACTCAACTCTCCTCCCCGGAAGCCGGCGACATCACGGCGCCCGCACTGCATTACGGCACCCGCACTGCCGTGCCGGCCACCAGCCCTTACGCGTCCCAGTGGCGGGGCGGCGCCGCGGCGGGGCGGTGCCGATCCGCCGGATCGTCGGATCGTCGGGCCGCGGCGAACCCCTCCGGTCTGTGAGTTCGGCCAAACGGAACACTATCGGCCAGCCGTCGCATCCTCGAATCGCCGGGGTGGGATCGGGCCGGCACGCATCCGGCCTGATCACCAGTTACGACACTAGCCGGGGGCTGCCCGTTATTCGAGTGGGACAAATCAGACGCTCGGGCGGGGACACGGGTCGCGGGGGCGGTCAGACGCCGGCGAAGACGCGGTTGACGTCGGCCGTGGCGAGGACGCCGTAGATCTCGCCGGTCCGCTCCACCAGCAGGTACTCCGCCGCGGGGGTCTCCCGCATGGCGTCGATGAGGGGCTCGCCGGTCAGGTCGGCGGCGAGCACCATGGACGGCTCCAGCGACTTGGCCAGGGACGAGACGCTCACCCACGGGCGACGGTGCTCGGGGGTGGCCTGGACGGCGGCCTCGTTGACGATGGCGACGGGCCGGCCGTCGTGGTCGACGACGACGAGCGCGCCGGCCCGCCGCTCGCCGGCCTGGCGCAGCGCCTCGGCCAGCGGCGTGTCGGAGCTGACGGGGATGGCCCGGCGGGCCAGGGCGCGGGCGTCGACCTGTGGGATGCGGGCGCGGATGCGGGCCATGCGCAGCGACTGCGAGGCGCCCATCCAGATGAACGAGGCCAGCACCAGCGGCCAGATCATGCCCGTGGGATCGACCTTCTGACCGTTCATGGTGACCATGGCCAGCGGCGCGAGGACGAGCAGCACGGCCAGGACGCGGCCGCCCCAGGCGGCGGCGATGGTGCCGGTGCCGGGCCGGCGGGTGAGCTTCCACACCCCGGCGCGCAGCATCCGGCCGCCGTCGAGCGGCAGGCCGGGCAGGAGGTTGAAGACGCCGACGATGAGGTTGGACACCCAGAGCTGCCAGACCAGCTCCTGGGGGATGCCGCCGCCGTTGACGAGGTACAGGTCGGCGAGCAGGCCGGCGCCGCCGAGCACCAGCGAGAGCGCGGGCCCCGCCGCGGCGATCATGAACTCCTTGCCCGGCGTGGGCGGCTCCTTCTCGATCTCGGACACACCGCCGAGCAGGTAGAGCGTGATGCGGCGCACCGGCAGGCCGTAGGCCTTGGCCAGGACGCTGTGGGCCAGCTCGTGCAGCAGGACCGAGACGTACAGCAGGACCGCGAAGACGAAGGCGACGGCGTAGGCGGCGGGGGCGTCGAGCTCGGGCAGCGTGCCGCGCACGCGTTCGCCGTACATCCAGGTGATGAAGGCGGCGATGATGAACCACGTCCAGGAGACGTAGACCGGGATGCCGAACGGCCTCCCCATCCTCAGGCCGGAGAACTCCTGCTGGGGACTCTGCTCGCTCACCGAACTCCTCGCCGTCCGTCAAAGGGTGCCGCTGCCTCGATGCTACGCGCCGGACGGGGTGATCCCGTTTTCACGGCCCCATTCTGTCGGGGGATTGACCTAGAGTGCGGTGCATGACGTTGACCGATCCGGTGATCATCGGAGCTCTCTCCCCGTCCCGGGCGGGCGACTTCATGACGTGTCCCCTTCTCTACCGGTTCCGGGTGATCGACCAGTTGCCGGAGCGGCCGTCACAGGCGGCGGTGCGCGGCACGGTGGTCCACGCGGTGCTGGAGCGGCTCTACGACCTGCCCGCCCCCGGCCGCTCGGTCCGGGCGGCTCTGGAGCTGCTGGAGCCCCAGTGGCGGCGGTTGCTCGACGAGGAGCCCCAGTACGCGGAGATGTTCGCCGACGATGCCGAGCAGGCCGCGTGGCTGGCGCAGGCGCGGGGCATGCTGGAGCGCTACTTCACCCTGGAGGACCCGACCCGGCTGGAGCCGGCCGAGCGCGAGCTGTACGTCGAGGCGGTGCTGGAGGGCGGGCTGATGCTGCGCGGCTACGTCGACCGGCTCGACGTCGCGCCGAGCGGCGAGGTGCGGGTGGTCGACTACAAGACGGGCAGCGCGCCGGGGCCCGACTTCGAGGCCAAGGCGCTGTTCCAGATGAAGTTCTACGCGCTGGTGCTGTGGCGGCTGCGCGGCGAGGTGCCGAGGCTGCTCCAGCTCGTCTACCTGGGCGGCGGCGGCGAGGTGCTGCGGTACGCGCCCGACGAGGCCGACCTGCTGGCCACCGAGCGCAAGGTGCGGGCGCTGTGGGCGGCGATCGAGCGGGCGCTGCGGTCGGGCGAGTGGCGGGCGCGGCGCAGCCGGCTGTGCGACTGGTGCGATCACCAGGCGCTGTGCCCGGAGTTCGGCGGGACCCCGCCGCCGGTGCCCGCCCGCCAGCCGGGCGACACGGTGCGCCGCAACCGCCGGGCGGCGACCGACGAGCTCTAGCGGGACCTGGTCACCCGAACAGGGCCGCCGTGCTCCAGCGGGACCTGACCGCCGGAGCAGGCCCGCCGGAGCAGGGCCGCCGGAGCAGGGCCGCCGGGTCTGGCCTGCCGCCGAGCCCTGGCCGCTCTCGGCCCGCCGGTGGCCCACGGGGGGCCTCTGGTGGGAGGTCCGGTTCCTCCCCTGGGAGGAGGTTCGCGGGGCCGCCCGGGCCTACAGTGGCAGGCACCCGCCCCCGTGGTGGGCCGGAGCGGCGACCTCACGCGGGGAGGGTCGACCGTGTCCCAGGGGTTCGCGCCCCGCCACCATCCCCGGAGGCGTCCTGGGAGCCTGTGGTGAGAGTGTGGGGCCGGGCGGGGCGGGACCGGCGGGTGCCGGTCCGGGACGCCCTGCCGGCCGTGCTCGTGGCCGGGGCGTCGGTGGTGCTGTTCAGCGTCCACGGTCGTGGGCAGCTCGGCGGGCAGGGCGTCCCGGTCGAGGGGCTGCGGGAGCCGGACGCGCTCGGGGTGGCGCTCCTGCTGCTGGCGTGCGTGCCCGTCGCGGTGCGCAGGCGATGGCCGCTGACCGGCCTGTGCGCGGCCCTGCTGCCCGAGACGGCCTTGGAGGGACTCGGGTACGGCACGGGACTGACGGGCGTCGCCGGCCTGGTGATGCTGTACTCGGTGGCCGCCTACCGGGGTCTGGCGGTGGCGCTGGGGGGCCTGGCCGTGTCCGTGGTGCTGTACACGGCGTCGATGGCGGCGGGGGCGGGCCCCCCGGCGGCCTGGAGCGGCCACCTGGTGATGATCGTGGCGCTGCTGGCGGTGTGGGGCGTGGGCCGGAGCCTGCGGCTGCGGCGCGCGTACATGGCGGAGCTGAAGGACCGCGCGGCGCGTCTGGAGCGGGCGCGGGCGGCCGACCGGCGGGCGGCCCGCGCCGAGGAGCGGTCCCGGATCGCGCGGGAGCTGCACGACGTGGTGGCGCACCACGTGAGCGTGATGACCGTGCAGGCGTCGGCGGCGCGCCGGGTGCTGGCCTCGGACCCCGAGCTGGCCGGTGAGGCGCTGTCGGCGATCGAGGAGACGGGCCGGATGGCGCTGACCGAGATGCGGAACATCGTCGGGGTGCTGCGGGCGGGCGCGCGGGCGGAGCTGGGGCCGCAGCCGGGCACCCGGGACCTGCCGGCCCTGGTGGAGCAGATGCGGGAGGCGGGGCTGGCGACCGGGCTGACGGTGCAGGGCCCGCCGGGGCCGATCCCGGCCGGTGTGGACCTGGCCGCGTACCGGCTGGTGCAGGAGGGGCTGACGAACGCGCTGCGGCACGCGGGCGCGGGCGCGACGGCGCGGGTGACCGTGCGGCACGAGCCGCACGAGCTGGACGTCCGCGTCGAGGACGACGGGCGCGGCCCGGACGGCGGGTGGGGCGCGGACGGGACCGGGCATGGATTGGTGGGGATTCGCGAGCGTGTGGCGCTCTATGGTGGAATTCTCAGCATCGGCCCGAGGCCAGGGGGCGGTTTCGAGGTGCGGGCGAGGTTCCCCCTGAAGGACGGACAATGACGATCAGAGTGCTGCTGGTGGACGACCAGCCGCTGCTGCGCACGGGATTCCGCCTGATCCTCGAGGCCGAGCCGGACATCACGGTCGTGGGGCAGGCCGGTGACGGCAAGGACGCCCAGGACCAGACGCGGGCCCTGCTGCCGGACGTGGTCCTGATGGACATCCGGATGCCGGGGGTCGACGGGATCGAGGCGACCCGGCGGATCGTGCGGGAGGCGGCGCCGGGGGCGCACGTGCCGAAGGTGCTGGTGCTGACCACGTTCGACCTCGACGAGTACATCGTGGAGGCGCTGCGGTCGGGGGCGTCCGGGTTCCTGCTGAAGGACGTGCCGCCGGACGAGCTGGTGCAGGCGATCCGCGTGGTCGCGGCGGGCGAGGCGATCGTCGCGCCGAGCGTGACACGGCGGCTGCTGGACCGGTTCGCGGCGCGGCTGCCCTCGGCCTACGAGCAGCCCGCCCCGGCGCGGGTGGACCGGCTGACGGAGCGCGAGCTGGAGGTGCTGCGGCTCATCGCCAAGGGCATGTCCAACGCGGAGATCGCGGCCAAGCTCGTGGTGAGCGAGACGACGGTGAAGACGCACGTGGGCAACGTGCTGACGAAGCTCGGGCTGCGCGACCGGGTGCAGGCCGTGGTGCTGGCGTACGAGACCGGGCTGATCACTCCGGGGGCCCTGTCCTAGCGGCGTGCACGACCGCCCGCCCCCGGCAGGTGGGGAGGCGGGCGGTGCGGCCGGGTGTCAGGCCGTGACCGGCTCTTCCTTGCCGGCGGCGGGCACGTCCGGGGCGTTCTCCGGGAAGTGGCAGGCGACGCGGTGCCCGGTGGCCAGCTCCGCCAGCGGCGGCTCGACCTTCTTGCAGATGTCCTGCGCCTTCCAGCAGCGGGTGTGGAAGCGGCAGGCGGGCGGCGGGTTGAGCGGGCTGGGCACGTCGCCGGTCAGGCGGATGCGCTCGCGCCCGGCGCGTCCGCGCGGGTCGGGCACGGGCACGGCCGACATCAGGGCGTTGGTGTACGGGTGCATGGGCGCGGCGTACAGGCTCTTGCGGTCGGCGATCTCGACGATCTTGCCGAGGTACATGACGGCCACGCGGTCGCTGATGTGGCGGACCACCGACAGGTCGTGCGCGATGACCACGTACGTGAGGTCCAGCTCGTTCTGCAGGTCCTCCAGCAGGTTGACGACCTGAGCCTGGATGGACACGTCCAGGGCCGACACCGGCTCGTCGGCGATGATGAGCTTCGGCTTGAGCGCGAGCGTGCGGGCGATGCCGATGCGCTGCCGCTGGCCGCCGGAGAACTCGTGCGGGTAGCGGTTGTAGTGCTCGGGGTTGAGGCCGACGAGTTCGAGGATCTCCTGGACGGCCTTCTTGATGCCGTTGTCGGTCTGGACGCCCTGGATGCGGAACGGGGCGCCGACGATGGCGCCGACCGTGTGGCGGGGGTTCAGCGACGAGTACGGGTCCTGGAAGATCATCTGCATGTCGCGCCGGAGCGGGCGCAGCCTGCCCTGGCTCATGTGCGTGATGTCGCGGCCCTCGAACAGGACCTGGCCGGCCGTGGGCTCCAGCAGCCGGGTCACCAGGCGGCCCGTGGTGGACTTGCCGCAGCCCGACTCCCCCACCAGGCCGAGCGTCTCGCCCTTGTAGACGTCGAAGCTGATGCCGTCGACGGCCTTGACGGCGCCGACCTGCCGCTTGAGCAGGCCCTTGGTGACGGGGAAGTGCTTCTCCATGTCCCGGACGGACAGGAGCGGGTCGCCCTGCCGGGCGGGCTCGGTCGCGGGCGGGGTCTGGGGCTCGCTCACTGGGTCTCCAGCACTGGCTTGATCTCGGTCTCCCACAGGGTGCGCCGCTCGGCCGGGCTCATGTGGCAGCGCACGAGGTGGCCGCCCTCGGTCTCGGCGAGCGCCGGCACCTCCGTGTCGGCCCTGCCGCCGGTCCGCTCCGCGTACGGGCAGCGCGGGTGGAAGGCGCAGCCGGGCGGCACGTTGATGAGCGACGGCGGGCTGCCCTTGATCGGGAGGAGCCGCTCGGTGGGCTCGCGGTCGAGGCGGGGCATGGATCCCAGCAGACCCCAGGTGTAGGGGTGCTCGGGACGGTAGAAGATGTCCTCCGCCGTGCCGTACTCGATGCACTTGCCGCCGTACATGACGAGGATGTCGTCGGACAGCTCGGCGACCACGCCCAGGTCGTGGGTGATGATGATGAGCGCGGAGTCGAACTCGCGCTGCAGGTCCCGCATGAGGTCCAGGATCTGGGCCTGCACGGTGACGTCCAGCGCGGTGGTCGGCTCGTCGGCGATGAGCAGCTCGGGGTCGCACGAGAGCGCCATGGCGATCATGGCGCGCTGGCGCATGCCGCCGGAGAACTCGTGCGGGTAGGCGTCCACCCGGCGGGCCGGCTCCGGGATGCCGACGCGGCCCAGCATGTCCACGGCGTGCTTCCTGGCCACGGACTTGGAGACGTTGTGGTGGATGCGGTACGCCTCGATGATCTGGTCGCCCACGGTGTAGAAGGGGTGCATCGCCGACAGCGGATCCTGGAAGATCATCGCCATCTTCTTGCCGCGCAGGCCGCGCACGTGCTCCTGGGAGGCGCCGACCAGCTCCTCGCCGTCGAGCCAGATCTCGCCGGAGATGTCGGCGCCCCTGCCCTTGTGCAGGCCGAGGATGCCGAGGCTGGTGACGGACTTGCCGGAGCCGGACTCGCCGACGATGCCGAGCGTCTTGCCCCGTTCGAGGCTGAAGGTCAGCCCGTCCACGGACCTGACCAGGCCGTCGTCGGTCGGGAAGTGGATCTTCAGGTCTTTGACATCGAGAAAGGGGGTCACGCCAGCCTCACCCTCGGGTCGACGACCGCGTAGAGCAGGTCCACGATCAGGTTGGCCAGGATGATGAAGGTCGCCGCGAGCAGCGTGACGCCCATCACCTGGGGGAGGTCGTTGTTGCTGATGGCGTCCACGGCGTACTTGCCGATGCCGGGCAGGGAGAACGTGCTCTCGGTCAGCACCGCGCCGCCGAGCAGCAGTCCCAGGTCGAGGCCGAACATCGTGAGCACGGGCGTGAGCGTGGCGCGCAGGCCGTGTTTGAGCACCACGACCCGCTCGGGCAGGCCCTTGGCCCTGGCGGTCCTGATGTAGTCCTCGGACATGGTCTCCAGCATGCCGGCGCGGGTGAGCCGGGCGTAGCCGGCCGCGTACAGGAAGGCCAGCGTGACCCACGGCAGGATCAGGTTGTTGGCCCAGGTGAACGGGTCCTCGGTGAGCGGCACCCAGTCGGCCACGTCGCCGACCAGGCCGAGCTGGTCGCGGAAGATGGCCAGCGAGACGATGCCGGTGAAGAAGATGGGCAGGGACACGCCGGCCAGGGCGATGCCCATGGAGACGCGGTCGAAGAAGCTGCCCCGCTTGAGCGCGGACACCACGCCGGTCGCCACGCCGAAGATGACCCACACGACGGCCGCGCCGAGTGCCAGCGACAGCGTGATCGGCAGCCGGTTGAGCAGGTCGGGCAGGACCGGGTTCTGGGACACGTAGGAGTAGCCCAGGCAGGGGGCCGGGCAGTGCTCGATGCCGGGGCCGTAGTTGCGGTCGACGCCGACGAAGATGCCCTTAACGAACCGGCCGTACTGCACGATGATCGGGTCGTTGAAGCCCAGCCGGATGGCTGTGTCGTGGATGACCTGGGCGTTGGCCGCCTTGCCCACGTACCGGGAGGCGAGGTCGTCAGCGGACATCCCAGCGAGCCGAGGCACGAGGAAGAAGATGGCGAACGTCGCGATGCTCACCACGAAGAGCAGCATGACGGCCGCTACCAACCGTCTGAGAATGTATGTCACCACTGATCTCGGCCACGGCGGCCGGGCCTTGTGGGCCCGGCCGCCCAAGCCTTCACCTGCTTTCGACGGACGTTCCTGCGGGATTGCCCCGGCCGGGTGCTACTGGGTGCTCAGCGTGAGGAACTCGTACATGCCCCAGTTCTGGCTGACGAAGACGTTCTTCAGCGTGGGCGGCCGGTAGAACAGGCCGTGCGCCCACACGTAGGGCAGGATGAACGCCGAGTCCATGACCTGCTTGTCCACCGCGGCCCAGATGGCGCCGCGCTTGGTGGCGTCCGTCTCGGCCGCCGCCTGGTCGATCAGCTCGTCGATCTTGGGGTCCTTCACGCCGAGGTTGGTGTTACCGGCGGGACGGATGACCCGGCTGTCGACGATCTGCTGGAAGAAGCCGAAGCCCTCGGGGTAGTCGGCGCCCCAGCCGTAGACGATGAGGCCCAGGCCGTTCTTCTTGGCGAAGTCGGGCTTGCCGGCGTACAGCTTGAAGTAGTCACCCTGCGGGTAGCCCTTGACGTCCAGCTTGATGCCCACGCGGGCGAGCGACTGCTGCAGCGCCTCGGCGGTCTGCTTCTCGGCGGCGCGCTCGTTGCGGAAGGAGATGGTGGTGCTGAAGCCGTTCGGCTGGCCGCAGGCCGCCAGCTCCTCCTTGGCCTTCTCGACGTTGCCGCCGGGGTTGGCCTCGACGCCGTACGGGTCGATCTTCTGGTAGCCGGTCATCTTCGGCGGCATGAGGCTCAGGGCGACGTCGCCGCCGGCGTCGGGGCCGCCGTAGGCGCCCTGGATGGCCGAGCGGTCGGCCGCGTAGAGGACCGCCTTGCGGCAGTGGATGTTGTCGAACGGCTTGACGTCACCGTTGATGTTGGTGAACCAGGTCCGGTCGATCAGGGCCGAGTCGGCGTACTGCTTGACCTTGTCGTCGGTCAGGACCGTCTTGCGGGCGTTGGCGGCCACGCCGGTGCTGTTGACCTTGACGTCGATCTTGCCGGACAGCAGGCGCTGGTCGAGGTCGTCCTCGTTCTGGCCGAGCAGCACCTCGATGGAGTCGTTGAGCTGCTTGCGGTTCGGGTCGGTCGCCGGGTCCCAGTTCGGGTTCTTCACGAGCTCGATGCGCTTGGTGAGCTCGTGCGACTTGAACATGTACGGGCCCGTCGAGACCGGGTGCTCCTTGTACTTGGAGCCGGTGTCCTTGGCCTCGGGCACGGGGGCCGTCTGCGGGAGCATGGCGAAGTAGTCGAAACCGCCGTACGGCTTCTTCAGGTGGAAGACGATCGTCCGGTCGTCGGGCGTCTCGACGCCCTTCCAGTCGTCGAGCTTGCCCTTCATCTTGTACGGGCCCGTGTAGTCGCCCGTGTCGAGCCAGTCGTTGAAGTAGGTGGGGCCGCTGGGCAGGATGTCCTTGTCCAGCGAGCGGGCCACGGCGTACTTCACGTCCTTGGACGTCACCGGGGTGCCGTCCTCGAACTTCACGCCCTCGCGCAGCTTGTACGTCCAGGTCTTGCCGCCGTCGCTGGGCTTGCCCAGGTCCTCGGCGAGGTCGCCGACGAGCTGCAGGCCCTCCTCGCCCGGCACCGGCTTGAACATGGTCAGCGCGCGCGTGTAGAAGCGGGAGAAGTTCCACGCGTAGCCGTAGTACTGGTCGCCCGGGTCCACCGAGTCGAAGTCGCCGGGCATGCCCATCCGGAGCGTGCCGCCGGTCTTCGTCGACGGGTTGACGACCTGCGTCACCGCCGCGTTGTACTGGCTGGCGGGGGCCGCGTCACTGCCGCCGGAGGAGCTCTTGGAGCCACCGCCACCGCCGCCGCACGCGGAGACGACCAGGGCGAGAGCGGCGGTCGTTGCGACCGCCGACGCCGTTGATCTTATCTTCATGGACCTGACACACCCCTTGATCTAGGAGTTCGTAGAACTTTCGGAAACCTCACGAGGTCTATCGCGCCTTGGGGTCGAAAGCGTCCCTGAGGCCGTCACCGAGCAGGTTGAACGCCAGCACGGTGACGAAGATCGCGAGACCGGGGAAGAGCATGAAGTTCGGCGCGACGTCGTAGTTGTGCACGGCCTCGGCGAGCATGCCTCCCCACGTCGGGGTCGGCGGCCGCACGCCCACGCCCAGGAAGGACAGCGCGGCCTCGAACAGGATGTTCGACGGGATCAGCAGCGTCGAGTAGACGAGGATCGGCGCGATCAGGTTGGGCAGGATCTCCTTGAACAGGATCACGTGGTTGCGCGCGCCGAGGCTGCGGGCGGCGTCGACGAACTCGCGTTCGCGCAGCGTGAGGGTCTGTCCGCGGATGATGCGCCCGATGTAGGGCCAGTTGAAGAAGCCGATGATGAACACCAGCAGGCTGATCCTCAGTGTGTCGCCCGACATGCCGAAGGCCTTGTCGGGGATCACCCCCGCCAGCGCCAGCGCGAAGACCAGCAGCGGGAAGGCCAGGAAGATGTCCATGAGCCGGCTGATGACGGTGTCGATCCAGCCGCCGAAGAATCCGGCGATCATCCCGAACACGGTGCCGAGCACCACGCAGAGCAGGGTCGCGAAGAACGCGATCAGCAGGGAGATGCGGGCTCCGTACAGGATGCGGCTGAACAGGTCGCGGCCCGTGGTCGGCTCGACGCCGAAGAGGAAGTCCCAGCTCATGCCGCCGAAGGCGCCGATCGGCGCCTGGATGGCCGGGTCGATCTTCTCCCGGTGCCACTCGGCCGGAGGGTGGCCGAGCCAGGAGACCAGCAGCGGCGCGAAGATCGCGACCAGGATCAGCAGGATGATGACGATGCCGCCCACCATGGCGACACGATCGCGCTTGAGGCGCATCCACGCGATCTGGCCGAGCGAACGCCCCTGGATGGCCTTGCGGTCCGCGCCGGCCGTGACCGCTTCCGGAGCGGCCTGCGACACGGATTCGGGCACGTCGAGCGGTGCGGTCATGCGCCCTCCCGTTGCGGCGCCGCGGGGCGCGCGAAGGCTCGCGTGACCGAGGAACTGCGCATGCGGTTCATGCCCCCTGGGTTGCAGACGACGACGTCCGTGCCGGACACCGTCCGATCTGGTGGCATCCGTGAGATCAGAGACCGCACGTCACGGCCCCAGGGTGCAGAATCTATGCCTTGAGCTGCGCTGACCAGCCCCCAGGGGCGCGATGTGGCTCAACTGTGACTGACGCGAAACTCATTCGTATTGATCTTGAACGGGATGTCAGGGCGGCATTCCGATTGTGTCGCAGATCTGTGACACAAGCCCGGTCACTTGATGCCGCGGCGCCGGAGGATGTCCTCGATGTCGGAGAAGTCTTCGTCGCTCTTGCGCTTCGGGGTCGCCTCGACCGCAGGCTTGCCCGGCTGCGCGGGCCGCCCTGCGGCGCCCTCCTGGCCGGTCGCGGCCTGCCCCGTCACCTCTTCCCGGCGTGCCTTGCGGCCCTTGCGCGAGCCGCCCTCGCGGGCCAGCACGCGGCCCCGCATCACGCCGGAGACCACGAACAGCACCACGGACAGCCCGGCCACCGCGACACCGGCCCATACCAGCGGGTTGAGCACCAGGCTGGTGACGAACCCGACGACCGTCGCGCCGATCGTCCACAACGCCTGCAACGCGCCGGTCAGGTACGCGGCCACGGGCAGCAGCGCCCACGCCGCCGCGCGCATGCCCGCCGCCGCGCCCCTGCGGCGGAAGGCCAGGAAGCTGAGCACCAGCCCCGCGATGGTCAGTCCTGCGCACAGCGCCATCCACGGGATCTGTTCGAACATTCCGGCCGCCGCCCCTCGTCTCGACTACGCCTTCCATCCTGGCACGCGGACACCGGCCGGGCGCTCCTCCGCGAGGACCACTTCCCCCTTAGGGGAAGGAGCCGGAGAGCTCAGGGACGCCCCGCGGGGATCTCCCCCGGCGACCGGGGAGGGTCAGGCGGGGACGAGGGCGCGGAGGTCGGCGATCGTGACCGAGGTGAGCGAGGGGACGACCAGGCGGCCCGGGGCGGGCTCGACCGGCAGGACGCTCGGCACCGCCACCACCGCGCAGCCGGCCGCCGTGGCGGCCGCCACGCCCGTGGGAGAGTCCTCCAGCACCACGCAGCGAACCGGCTGCACGCCGAGCAGCCGCGCCGCCGTCAGGTACGGCTCCGGGTCCGGCTTGGTACGGGTCACGTCGTCGGCGGTGACGACCGCGTCGAAGCGCTCGCGGCCCACACCCTTGAGCACCGCGTCCGCGATGTCCTTCAGCGAGGACGTGACCAGGGCCACCGGGACACCCTCGGCGCGCAGCCCGTCGAGCAGCTCGGAGGCGCCCGGCATGATCCGCACCCCCTCGGACAGGGCGGCGACCATGCCGTCGACCATCCACTGCCACAGAGTCGCCGCAGGCACGTCCGCGCCCGACACCTGGATCATGTAGTCGACCGTGCGCTGCATGGAGCCGCCCACGAGGTGTGCCTGGTGCTCGGCGGTCCAGGCGGCGCCGAGCCGGGCCATCACGCCGGTCTCGATCTCCAGCCACACCTTCTCGGTGTCGACGAGGAGGCCGTCCATGTCGAAGAAGGCGGCTTGCATGCGGCTCCGATCGGTCGCTGACGGGTGCCGGGGGGGCCGCGGGGGGGGGGGGGGCCCCGGAGGGA
>NZ_JBEXDT010000088.1:0-39467 GCF_040605905.1 Nonomuraea sp. NPDC005501
GGAGGGTCGTCACGGCGACGCCCCAGCCGTCGTCGACGTCGCCGACCCGGTGCGCGTCGGGCACCACCACGTCGTCGAGGAACACCTCGTTGAAGGGGGCTCGGCGGCGGGCACGGACGCCGGATCAGTGGCCGGATCAGTGGCGGGCTGCGCGTGCGCGCCCGTGCTGTGCCGCTCCTTGTGCGGGGTCGCGTGCCCCGTGTCGGGCATCGTGCCGGCGGGGGCGGTCGTGATGACCGTGGGGCCGGCCGCGGCGGGCCCGAAGCCGGCGTGCCGGAACGCCGGCACCACCACCGTGACGAGCACGGCGGCGCTCACCAGCAGGGCGGCGGAGACCGCCAGCCCGGCCCGGTTGAACGCCTGCCCGACGCGCCGCGTCTGCTCGCTGTCGCGGGCGGCCGGGCCGGTGCCGAGAGCGGAGTGATACGTCCCGGGCGCGGGATACGCCCCGCCGGAGCTCTGCGCGCCCGCTCCGGGTGGACGTCCGGCGTGGAAGGACGCGCCCTCCGGCAGGTGGTAGCCGTGCGGCGTGCCGGTCGCCTCGGGCCGGGCGACCGGACCGGAACCCGCCAGCGCGTACGCGGGCACGGCCGCGGCCACGGGCCCCGATGCGGGCCCGGAATCCGTTCCGGAGGCGGGCCGTGGGCCGGCCGGGTCGGACGGCCACGAGGACGGGGTGCGCAGGATGTGCGGCGGTGGCGAGCGCAGCACCTCCGCCGGGACGCCGTCCGCATCGCCCAGCAGCTCCAGCAGCAGCTCCCTGCTGCTCGGCCGGTTGCGCGCGTCCTTGTCCAGGCACGCGGCCACGATCTCCCGCAGCCGCCCGTCCAGCCGACCCAGCTCCGGCGGCGCGGTGAGGATGCGGTGCAGGACCGGCGCCACCGAGTCCTGGCCGAACGGCGCGACCGCGTTGGCCGCGAAGCACATGGTGGCGCCCCACGAGAACACGTCGGCCGCCCCGGTCACCGCCGAGGCGGTGATCTGCTCGGGCGCCATGTACGCGGGAGTGCCGACGCCCCTGCCGCTGACCGTGGCCGCCGCGTCGAGCGCCCGCGCCAGGCCGAAGTCGATGACGCGCGGCCCGTCGTCGCCGAGCAGCACGTTCTGCGGCTTGAAGTCGCGGTGGACGATGCCGGCCCGGTGGATCGCCGCGAGCGCCGTCGCGGTGCTGACCGCCAGCCGTTCCAGCGCGGCGCCGCCGCGCGGCCCGGTGAGCACGACGTGCCGTTGCAGTGACGGCCCGTCGACGTACTCGCTCACGATGTACGGCCGGCCCTCGTCGAAGCCGGCCTCGATGACCTGCGCGGTGCAGAACCTGGCCACGTGCTTGGCCAGCTCCACCTCCCGCAGGAACGCCGCCCGCTCGTCCCCCACGGGGCCGTGCAGCAGCTTGACCGCGTATCTCTCCTCGCCGTCGCCCTTCTCGCCGTAGCTTTCGTCGCCGTAGCTCTCGTCGCCGGAGCTCTCCTCGCCGTGACTCTCCTCGCCCCTCGAACCGAGGAACACCACGCCCTGACCGCCCTCGCCCAGGCGCCCGGTCAGCTCGTACGAGCCGAGCCGCCGCGGGTCCCCCGTCCTGAGCGGCTGCGCCGTTGGCACGGGGCGCCTCCCCTCGCCGCCACCCCACATCACCTTCCACTGAAGGCAACCGGCGGCGGAGAGTCAACGGCCCAGCGCCTTTCGCCACCGGACCGTGACACTCAAGGTCAGAAAGCCGCCGGACATTTCCCGAAGTGGTGACATCCATGGCACCGCCGAGCCGTACAACCCTCACTCTCGCGGTCATCCCGCCTGTCAGGCGGCGATGAGCCGGGCATATTCGTCCAGCACGGGCAGCACCACATCGGCCGGCCCGCTCGGCAGGCTCGCCACGGTCTCCTCGATCCCGAGCTCCGCGTAGTAGTCGAGCTTCTCGCGCGTCGGCAGCGTGCCGAACGGGATCACCCGGGCCGGCGGGCGGCCGGCCTTCTCGCACGCCTCGCGCAGCGCCGGGAGGGCGGCCTTGATGCCCTTGCCGCCGATCGGCATCCAGCCCTCGGCGTACTCGGCGACGTGCGCGAACATCGTCGGCCCCGCCGCGCCGCCGATGTAGACGGGCGGGCCGGAGACGGGCTTGGGCCACGACCAGGACGGCTCGAACCGGGTGAAGCGGCCCTCGTAGGAGGCCACCTCGTCACGCCACAGCGACCGCATGGCCAGCACGTGCTCGCGCGTCACCTCGCGCCGCGTCCCGTACGGCACGTCGTGGTCGGCCATCTCCTCGGCGTTCCAGCCGAAGCCGACGCCGAGCACCAGGCGCCCTCCCGACAGATGGTCCAGGGTGGCGACGGCCTTGGCGGTGACCACGGGGTCACGCTGGGCGGCGAGCAGGATGCCGGTGCCCACGCGCAGCCGCTCGGTGACGGCGGCGGCGTAGGAGAGCGCGACCAGCGGGTCCAGGGTGCGCTTGTACGACTCGGGCAGCTCCTCCTCCCCGTTGGGCGGGGGCGTGCGGCGGGAGACGGGGATGTGGGTGTGCTCGGGCACGTAGAGGGAGGCGAAGCCGCGCTCCTCGGCCGCCCTGGCCAGCTCGTGGACCGGCATGGCCCGGTCCGTGGTGAACATCGTGACCCCGAGCCGCATGCGCCCTCCCTAGGTCAACCAAGCGATTGCTCGGCTAAGATTTCTAGAGTAGCTTGCCGCTCAGAGAAACGCCCCGCGGAAAGAGGTCTCCCGGTGAAGTTTTCCATCTTCCTGAATCCGCAGATTCCAGGCTCCGGATACGCGGCTGAGGAGAACGCCAAGGCCAAGCGCCCCATCGGGCGGGACACGGAGTCGTACCAGCGGCTGTTGCAGGAGGTGCGGGAGATCGCCGTCCACGCCGACCAGATCGGCTTCGACGCGCTGATGATGACCGAGCACCACTTCCACTCGGAGGGCATGGAGTTCTCGGTCAACCCCCTCATGTTCCTCACCGACCTGGCGGCCAGGACCGAGCGCATCCTGCTCGCGCCGCTCGGCATGGTGCTGCCCGCCTGGGACCCGATCAGGGCCGCCGAGGACGTGGCACTGCTCGACCAGTTCTGCAAGGGACGGCTGCGGCTGGGCGTGGCCCGGGGCTACCAGAACCGGTGGATGAACGTGCTCGGCCAGCGCTGGCACGCGGCGGCGGCCCGCTCCGACGGCTCGGCCTCCGACACGCGCAACTTCGACGTCTTCGGGGAGGTGCTGAAGATCATGAAGATGGCGTGGACCCAGGAGACGCTCCGCTACAAGTCGGACGTCCTGGACTACCAGGTGCCGTACCCGTTCGAGGGCATCGAGGGCTGGCCCGCCCAGGAGTGGACCCGGACCTTCGGCGCCCCGGGCGAGCTGGACGACGAGGGCAAGGTGCAGGCCGTCTCGGTCTGCCCCCGGCCGTACCAGAACCCCTACCCGGAGCTGTGGCAGCCGTTCACCATCTCCGACCGTTCGGTCATCAGGGCGGCGCAGGAGGACATCCTGCCGTGGATGTTCACCCCCGACCCCGACGACCACGCCGCCAAGGCCAAGCTCTACCAGGAGGAGTCCGCCCGGCAGGGCCGCGACTACAAGCTGGGCGAGCACACCGGCATCCTCAAGATCGTCGGTATCGCTGATACGACCGAGCAGGCGATCAACACCTTCGGCCGGAGCATCCCCAAGGACTTCGCCGCCTTCTTCGGCCCGTTCGGCTACCTGGAGGTGCTGCGCAAGAAGGAGGACGAGAAGCACAAGCCCATCTCGCCGGAGAAGGGCGACGCCAAGCGGATGAACGACGTCGAGATGGCGCTGTTCGGCACCCCCGACGACGTCAAGCGCGGCATCCAGCGGATGCTCGACCGGATGCCGGACCTGGAGTGGTTCGGCCTGTACATGCAGGGCCAGCAGGGGGTGCTGCCGCTCGACACGGTCAAGCGCAACCTGGAGCTGTTCGCCACCAAGGTCATCCCGGAGTTCCGGTGAGGTTCTGGCTGGGGGCCTCGTTCGCGGACACCGGCCAGTTCCTGGAGCTGGCGCGGGCGGCCGAGCGGTGCGGCTTCGACACGCTGACGCTGTCGGACCACCTGTTCTACGCCGACTTCGCCTCGCCGTACCCCTACTCCCGCTCGGGCCGGCCGCGCTGGGACGCGCGCACGCACTGGCCGGACGTGTGGGTGACGATCGGGGCGATGGCCGCCGTGACGAGCACGCTGCGCTTCTCGCCGAACGTCTACATCGCCCCGGCCCGGGACCTGTTCACCGTGGCCAAGCAGGTGTCGACGGCGGCGGTACTGTCCGGTGACCGGGTGAGCTTCGGGGTGGGCGTCGGGTGGTGCAAGGAGGAGTTCCTGGCCACCGGGCAGGACTTCCACACGAGGGGCCGCCGGCTCGACGCGATGATCCCGCTGCTGCGCGAGCTGTGGACGGGCCGCGCCGTGACGGTGGACGGCCTGCCCGAGCTGTCGATCGCGCCCACGCCGCGGCGGCCCGTCCCCGTGATCGTCGGCGGGGACAGTGAGGCCGCGCTGCGCCGCGCCGCCCGGCTCGGCGACGGCTGGATCGGCAACCGCGTCTACACCGAGGAGCAGTTCGACACCGTGCTGGGTGACCTGCGGGCGCTGCTGCGCGAGCACGGCCGCGACGGCAGCGACTTCGAGGTCATCGCGCCGCTGGCCGTCATGCCCGACGCCGCGACCTACCGCCGCTTCGCCGCCAAGGGCGTCACGGGGACGATGGCCGCGCCGTGGTGGCTGGCCACGCCGGAGGAGAAGGCCCGGTACGGCGAGGGGACCCTGGAACTCAAGATCGCCACGATGGAGCGCTTCGCCGAGGAGGTCATCGCCAAGATCTGACCGCGCCGCCCCAGGCCGGCCCCGAGCCGTCCCGGGCCGTCCCACCCGCGCCGACCGTCCCACCGCGCCGCCGGGGACATCCGTGGCGGGCCGCCGGAGCGATACCCTCGTGCCGTGCTGGAATCCATCGCGGCCACGCGCTACGTGACGCCGCTGCGGGAGGGCGGATCGCTGCCGGGCGTCGTCGAGGCCGACGACCTGGGCACGTACGTGGTGAAGTTCCGCGAGGCCGGCCAGGGCCGGCGGGTCCTCGTCGCCGAGATCATCTGCGCGGAGCTGGCCAGGCGGCTCGGCCTGCGAACCCCCGACCTCAAGATCATCGATCTCGACCCGCAGCTCGGCGTCCGGGAGCCGGACGAGGAGGTGCAGGACCTGCTCAAGGCCAGCGCCGGCCACAACCTGGCGATCGACTTCCTGCCCGGCGCGCTCGGCTTCGAGCCGCTCACCTCGGCGCCCGACCCGACGTTCGCCTCCCGGGTCGTCTGGTTCGACGGCCTCGTCCACAACATCGACCGGAGCTGGCGCAACCCCAACCTGCTCGTCTGGCACGGCGAGATCTGGCTGATCGACCACGGCGCGGCCCTGTGGTTCCACCACAACTGGAAGACCGCCGACCCGCAACGGCCCTTCGACGCGGGCGACCACGTGCTGGCCCCCTTCGCCACCGGGGTCGAGGCCGCCGGGGCCGAGCTGGCCGCGCGGATCACGCCGGAGCTGCTGCGGACCGTCACGGCGCTGGTCCCCGACGAGTGGCTCGACGGCGAGCCGGGCTTCGCCTCCGCCCAGGACGTCCGCGACGCCTACGTCGAGCACCTGCTGAGCCGCGCCCACGGGCCCCGCGCGTGGCTGACCCACGAGCCGCCGCCCGCACGGCGGGCGGGGCCGGGATCGGTCGGCGAGTTCTGGCGGGGAGACGGCCGATGAGCGCCACGGAGCCCATGGTGAGAGACGTCTACGAGTACGCCGTGATCCGCGTCGTGCCCCGGGTGGAGCGCGGCGAGCAGATCAACGCGGGCGTGCTGCTCTACTGCCAGCCGCGCGGCTACCTGTGCGCGCGGGTGCACCTGGACACCGTGCGCTTGCACGCCCTCGACCCGGACGCCGACGCCGACGCCGTACGGCGGGCCCTCGGCGCGTACGAGCTGGCCTGCGGCGAGCAGTCGGGGCCGCTGGCCGCGGAGCCGCTCGGCGGCAGGTTCCGCTGGCTGACGGCGCCGCGCAGCACGATCGTGCAGACCGGCCCGGTCCACGCGGGGCTCACCGCGGACCCCGGCACGGAGCTGGCCCGGCTCTTCGACAAGCTCGTGCGGCTCTAGAACAGGACCGACATGCTCTAGAAGAGGACGGACATGCCCCTAGAAAAGGACGGACATGAACGTGTCGACCTCGTGGAAGCCGACCCTGCGGTAGACGGCCCGGGCCGGGGTGTTGAAGTCGTTGACGTACAGGGTGACGACCGGCGCGAAGCACGCCAGCGCGGCCTCGACGACCGCCGCCATGCCGGTGACGGCGAAGCCCTGGCCGCGCAGCTCCGGGTCCACCCACACGCCCTGCACCTGGCAGGCGAACGGGGTCACCGCGCCGATCTCGGCCTTGAACACCACCCGGCCGTCCTCGATGCGCGCGTACGAGCGGCCGATGCGGATCAGCTCCGACACGCGGGTGCGGTAGAGGGCGCCGCCGTCGCCGAGGTTGGGCGACACGCCGACCTCCTCGGTGAACATCGCCACGCACGCCGGCAGGACGATGTCGAACTCCTCCGGCCGTACCCGGCGCACCAGCGGATCGGCGGGCACGGGCGACTTGTGGGAGGTGGCCATGACCGGCTGCGCCCACCGGATGGCCCGCGCCCTGCCCCAGTACGGCTCCAGCCGCTCCCACAGCAGCGAGACGGCGTCGGCCGGGCCCACGATGGACGAGCAGCGCCGTCCCTGCTTGCGCGCACGGTCGGCGAAAGCGTGCACGGCCTCCGGGCCGGCGTTGACCGGGACCAGGTTGGCGCCGGCATAACACAACGAGACGAGCCCGCCACGCGGCCCGAACCCCCACATCTGCCCGCCGAGCCGCGCCTGGTTGAGGCCGACGGTCCGCACGCGGGAGGCGACGAAGACGTTCGCGACCGGGTCGCTGTCGAGCAAGGCCAGAGCCTCGTCCCGGTCGCTGTCATCGAGCACGCGCGACGCCGAGGTACGCAGCATCACATGGTCAGACTACGCGAAGCCCCACCGATTAGCTCATCCTGACAGGGCCTCGGCGAGCCTTTCCTGTCCGCGGGCGTGCCGGACGGCCGTCCGGCCCACCGGCTGGGGCTCCGGCAGGGCGGGACACGCGGCCGTCCGCTCCGGCACCTTACCGCCGGCGAGGTAGGCGGTCAGGTGCCGGTCGACGCAGGCGTTGCCCGCCAGGGAGATGCCGTGGTTGCCGCCGCCCTCGACGACCATCCGCGCCGTCGGGAACCTGCGCAGCATGCCGAGCGCGCCCGAGTACGGCGTGGCGGCGTCGCCCCGGGACTGGATCATGAGGATGGGCGGCAGGCCGGCGCGTCCATGGACGTCCACCGGGCTCCGGCCCTGCTGCGGCCAGAACGCGCAGGGGGCGTTGAACCAGGCGTTCGGCCAGGTCAGGAACGGGGCGCGGCGGTGCAGGGCAGCCATGTCGGTCTGCCAGGTGGCCCAGTCGCTGGGCCACGGCGCGTCGGTGCACTGGACGCTCAGGTAGACGGCGTAGCCGTTCTCGTCCTCGGCGGCGTGGCCGCCGAGGCGGTCGTAGTCGTCGAGCAGGCCACGCACGTCGCCCTGCCGCACGTACCGGGACCAGACGGAGGCCAGCTCGGGCCAGAGCCGGTCGGTGTAGCCGCCGGCGGTGAAGACGTCGTCGAGCTCGCTCGGCCCCACCACGCCGCCGGCCGGGCGCTCGCGCAGCCGGGCGCGCATCGCGTACCACGCGAACGAGGTCTGCTCCTCGGTACGGCCGAGCCGGTAGACGTCGTTGTGCCGGGCGACCCAGGCCAGGAAGTCGCGGTGCCGCCGGTCGAAGGCGACGTCCTGGTTGAGGTTGGCCTGGTACCAGACGGCGCCCGGGTCGACGGAGCTGTCGAGGACCAGGCGGCGCACCCGCTCCGGGAAGAGCGTGGCGTAGACGGCGCCGAGGTAGGTGCCGTAGGAGTAGCCGAGGTAGGAGATCTTCTCCTCGCCGAGCGCGGCGCGGACGCGGTCGATGTCGCGGGCGGCGTCGGCGGTGGTCATGTGCGGCAGCAGCCACGCCCACAGGTCGCCGCACCGGCCGGCGTACTGCCGGGCCCTGCCAAGCAGGACGGCCTCGTCGGCGGCGTCGCGCGGCACGGCGTCGGCGCGGGGCGGGGCGTAGTAGGTGCCGGGGTCCACGCAGTGCATGGCGGGCTCGCTGCCGCCGACGCCGCGCGGGTCGAACCCGACGACATCGTAGCGGCCGGCGACCTCGTCGGGCAGGGCGCCGGCGACGAACTCGGCCAGCTTGCGCCCGGAGGCGCCCGGGCCGCCGGGGTTCACCAGCAGGGTGCCGAGGTAGCGGCCACCGTCGCGCGGGACGGTGGCCGGGATCCGGTTGACGGCGATCGTGAGGGTGCGGCCGAGGGGCTGCCGGTAGTCGAGGGGGACCCGGACGGCGCCGCACTCGGTGTGGGCGCCGTGCGCGGTGGCGGCCTGCGCCGGGGAGTCTGCCCTGTCAGCGGCGGGACACGCTCCCCACACGACGGACGGGGCAGCCGAGCCGGTGGACCGGGCGGTCGTGCCGGTGGACCCGGTGGCCGTGCCGGTGGGCTGGATGGCCGTACCGGTGGACGCCACAGTTAGGGCCGCGGGGGTCTCGCCGGCCGCCGCCGGGTCGCCTCCGGCGCTCACCACCCCACCGGCCAGCGTCACCACCGCCGCCACGACCCGGACACACCGCTTCACCCGTCTCATGACTACAGATGCTGCCTGCCCGTGACCGGGCCGGCGTGCCGCATGACCGAACCCTTGCCATTATGTAATGAGTCGATGGCTTACCGTTACGCTTGCCAGGTGAGCGGGGGTGGCCAGCTCAGGCGACGGTGACCTGCGGGCCGGGGGCGTCGTCGTCGAGGTCGACCTCCACGCCCATCTCCTCGGCCAGCCGCAGCGCCTCCTCGATGAGCGTCTCGACGATCTGCGACTCCGGCACGGTCTTGATGACCTCGCCCTTGACGAAGATCTGGCCCTTGCCGTTGCCGGACGCCACGCCCAGGTCGGCCTCGCGCGCCTCGCCGGGCCCGTTGACGACGCAGCCCATGACGGCGACGCGCAGCGGCACCTTCATGCCCTCCAGCCCGGCCTGCACCTGCTCGGCCAGCGTGTAGACGTCGACCTGGGCGCGACCGCACGACGGGCAGGAGACGATCTCCAGGCCGCGCTCGCGCAGCCCGAGCGACTCCAGGATCTGCGTGCCGACCTTGACCTCCTCGACCGGGGGCGCGGACAGCGAGACGCGGATCGTGTCGCCGATGCCCTCGGCCAGCAGCGCGCCGAACGCGACGGCCGACTTGATCGTGCCCTGGAAGGCGGGGCCGGCCTCGGTGACGCCCAGGTGCAGGGGGTAGTCGCACCTGGCGGCCAGCAGCCGGTAGGCGTTGATCATGACGACGGGGTCGTTGTGCTTGACCGAGATCTTGATGTCGCGGAAGCCGTGCTCCTCGAACAGCGAGCACTCCCACAGCGCCGACTCGACCAGCGCCTCCGGTGTAGCCTTGCCGTACTTCTGGAGCAGGCGCGGGTCGAGGGAGCCGGCGTTGACCCCGATGCGGATGGGCACGCCGTGGTCGGCCGCCGCCTTGGCGATCTCGCCCACCTTGTCGTCGAACTTCTTGATGTTGCCCGGGTTGACGCGCACCGCCGCGCAGCCCGCCTCGATGGCGGCGAAGACGTACTTGGGCTGGAAGTGGATGTCGGCGATCACCGGGATCTGCGACTTCCTGGCGATGATCGGCAGCGCGTCGGCGTCGTCCTGCGACGGCACGGCCACGCGGACGATCTGGCAGCCGGAGGCCGTGAGCTCGGCGATCTGTTGCAGGGTGGAGTTGACGTCGGCGGTGACCGTGGTGGTCATGGACTGCACGGAGACCGGCGCGTCGCCCCCCACGAGCACGTCGCCGACCCTGATCTGGCGGGAGTGGCGGCGTTCGGCGAGCGGCTTGGGGCGGACCGTCGGTATGCCGAGTGCTACAGAAGACATTTCAACCCTTTGGTGTCGAAGACGATGTCCAGTCTAGGAAGTCAGCGGGACTGCCCTGCCGCCAGCTCCGCCGCCCGGGCCCGGGCCCAGGCGTCGGCGGCCAGCACCTCCTCCACGGAGCCGGCCGGAGTGACCTCGTGCTCCGCCACGACCCGGGCCACGGTGTCGACGATGGCGAGGAACGGCAGCTCCCCGCGCAGGAACACCTCCAGGCACGCCTCGTTGGCGGCGTTGTAGACGGCGGGCGCGGTGCCGCCGGCCTCGCCGACGTGGCGGGCCAGCGCGACGGCGGGGAACGCCTCGTCGTCCAGGGGCTCGAAGGTCCAGGTGTGGGCCCTGGTCCAGTCGACGGGCGGGGCGGCGCCGGCCAGGCGGCCGGGGTGTCCGAGGGCGAGCGCGATGGGCAGCCGCATGTCGGGCGGGCTCGCCTGGGCGATGGTGGAGCCGTCGACGTACTCCACCATGGAGTGGATGATCGACTGGGGGTGGACCACGACGTCGATCCGGTCGAACCCGAGGTCGAACAGCAGGTGCGCCTCGATGACCTCCAACCCCTTGTTGACCAGGGTGGCGGAGTTGACGGTGATCATGGGGCCCATCGACCAGGTGGGGTGGGCCAGCGCCATCTCAGGCGTCACGTCGGCCATCTCGGCGCGGCTCCTGCCCCGGAACGGCCCGCCGCTGGCCGTGACGACCAGCTTCCTGACCACGTCGGGGTCGTAGCCGTGGGGGCCGGCGGCCCACAGGCACTGCTGCAAGGCCGAGTGCTCGGAGTCGACGGGGACGATCTGGCCCGGCTTGGCCAGCCGCTTGACCAGCGGCCCGCCGACGATCAGCGACTCCTTGTTGGCCAGCGCGAGCGTGCGGCCCGCCTCCAGGGCGACCAGCGTGGAGGTGAGGCCGAGCGCCCCGGTGATGCCGTTGAGCACGATGTCGCACCGCCACCCGGCCACCTCGGCGACCCCGTCCGGGCCGCCGAGCACCACGGGCCCGGCGCCGAGGGCGGCCAGCGCCTCCTTCAGCTCCGGCACACGCGCGGCGTCGGCCACCGCGACGACCTCGGCGCCCAGCTCGGCGGCCTGCCGGGCGAGCAGGTCGACCCGGCCGCCCCCGGCCGCCAGACCGGCGACCCGGAACCTTCCGGGGTTGGCGGTGACGACGTCGAGGGCCTGGGTCCCGATCGAGCCGGTGGAGCCGAGAACGACGACGGATCGGAGGGTCTCTGCATGCACGCGTCCATTCTCCCCGCTCGCCGGCTCCCCCGGGCACGCGGCCGTGACCCGCCGGAAACCGGTGGCATATGTGACCGTCCGTACCGTACGGCATTCGTACGGTAATGGAGCCATATCCGTCTGCGCATACCTTGAGAAAAACCCGAGATCCCGCACGTACCTCCCCATGGCAGATCCGGTTTCGGGAGGTACGTAATGCACCGTAGAGTCGCCCTGCTCTCCGCCGTCGCGCTCGCCACGACGACCGTGACGGCCGCCCTGGCCACCGCACCGGCTCAGGCCGGGTCCCGGGCCGGGTCAGGCGCCGGTTCACAGGTCATCTCGGGGACCGCCGCCGAGCCCGGCCCGGTCCGGTGGTCCACCACGAACTCCTCGTCCGAGCGGACGTCCGTCCTGCGGTACTGGACGTCGCAGCGCATGCTGGCGGCGCGGCCCCTCGACGCGCCCGCGCCCCGGCGCACCACCCGCTCCGGCGGCCCGACGCAGGGCAGTCCCTGGGCCACGCGCGGCGCCTCGGCGGCCCTCCCCCAGCGCGGCCCGCTACGCGTCACGACCGTGGCCGCGCGGCGGCAGGCGCAGGCGCCCGACAGCACCGGGCTGCGCTGGACCGACGGCGGCGCCGTCGTGCGCACGGTCGGCCGGGTCTTCTTCACCACCGCCGGCGGCGGCAACGCCTCCTGCTCCGGCACGGCCGTGACCAGCGCCAACAAGAGCGTCGTGATGACCGCCGGGCACTGCGTGAAGATGGACGGCGCCGCCCACCGCAACTGGGTGTTCGTCCCGGGCTTCGACAACGGCCGCCGGCCCTTCGGCACCTGGGTGGCCACCAGGCTGCTGACCACCCAGCAGTGGAACGCCCGCGAGGACATCAACTTCGACATCGGCGCCGCCGTGGTGGCGCCGCTGCAGGGCCGCGCGCTGGTGGACGCCGTGGGCGGCCAGGGCGTGGCGTTCAACCAGCCCAGAGGGCGCCAGACGTTCGCCTTCGGCTTCCCGGCGGCGGCGCCGTTCGACGGCTCGGCGCTGATCTACTGCAGCGGGCGCACGTTCGACGACACCGTCATGACGCGCGACCTGGGGCTGGCCTGCCGGATGACCGGGGGTTCCAGCGGCGGCCCGTGGTTCCGGGGCTTCGACGAGTCGACCGGCCTCGGCTGGCTCAACTCCGTCAACAGCTTCAAGTACAACTTCGCCCCGAACGTCATGATGGGTCCGTTCTTCGGGAACGAGGCCCAGGCCCTTTACCAGGCGGCGCAGACCACCAACGCGCTGTGAAGCTTTTCACCGGATGTAGTCACAAGACCACATGACGTAGTGCACACTCGGTTGCCATGACCCTGAGCTCCCCTCTGCTGGCGGCCGTTCCGCTCGTCGCGGGGCTGATGGGGCCCGCCCTCATCGGCGCGACGCCGGAGCCCCCGAGCCGGCCCGGCCGTCCTCCCGCCGCCCCCGCGCCCTCCCCGGCCCGCACCCCGTCCACCGGGCTCCCGTCCGGAGGCCCCGCCGAGCCCCGGTCCGGGGACCGGGGCGGGGCCGTCGTGGAGCATGTGGCCGCGCGCGTGCCCGCCGACCGTAGCCGCGTGCTCGGCTACTGGACGCGGGAGCGGATGGCCCGCGCCCTGCCCATCAACCTGCTCGACGGCGTACCACGCGGCGGGCTGCTGGGCGGCGGGTCGCGCGGCGGCCTGCTCGGCGGCGTGACGGGCCGATCGGGCCTGTCCACCGCCCCGGGCCTGTCCCACGGCGCGCTCAAGCTCCTCCCCCGCCGCCCCCCGCCACCCGCCCGACCGGCGAGCGCCGCACCGGAGAGCCGCACGGCCGACGCCCCAGTGGGCCGCGCGGCCGACGCACCGGAGAGCCGCACGGCCGGAGCACCGGAGGGCCGGGTGGCCGAGCGCCGCCACCAGTCGGCCCGGCCGCAGCTCATCACGGCCGGCTCACGCTGGACCACCGGCGGCGCCGTGACCCGGACGACCGGCCGGGTGTTCATGACCCTGCGCGGCGTGGACTTCGTCTGCTCCGCCGGCACCGTGCGCAGCGCCAACCGCGACGTCGTCGTCACCGCCGGGCACTGCGTCAAGGACGGCACCGGCCCGTGGGCGGAGAACTGGACGTTCGTCCCCGGCTACCGGGAGGGCGGCGGCGAGCCGTTCGGCAGGTACGCGGCGCGCCGCATGTTCGTCGCGGGGCCGTGGTCGCGCTCGGCCGACGACGACTACGACGTGGGCATGGTGGCGCTGACGACCTGGGCGGACCGGCACGTCACCGACGCGGTGGGGGCCCAGGAGATCGCCTTCAACACCGGGCGCGGCGGCCAGGCGTTCGGCTTCGGCTACCCGGCCGACCCGCCCTACACGGGCGAGCACCTCGTCTACTGCGCCGGCAAGCTGCGCAACGACCCCCACGGTCAGACCCGCGACCAGGGACTCGGCTGCGACATGACGGCCGGGTCGAGCGGCGGCCCCTGGCTGTCCGGCTTCGACCACGCCACCGGCTGGGGCACGATGACGTCGCTGAGCAGCTTCAAGTACAGCGACGACCGCCGCACCATGTACGGCCCCTACTTCGGCGACACGATCAAGACCCTCTTCACCACCGCCGAACGCGCCTGACGCACCTCGCCCCAGCCGTTCGGGCGGTGGGCCGCGCCGGGCTCCAGCCGCCGGGGCCCGGCCGCCGGCCGGCCGTGACGGACCGTCAGAGGGTGAGCCCGGTGATCACCATGACCTTCTCGTAGGTGAGGTCGCTCATCGCCGAGGCCAGGCCCTCGCGGCCGACGCCCGAGTCCTTCACCCCGCCGTACGGCATCTGGTCGGCCCGGTACGACGGCACGTCACCGATGATGACGCCGCCCACCTCCAGCTCCCGGTTGGCCCGGAAGGCGGCGTCCAGCGACCGCGTGAACACCCCGGCCTGCAGCCCGTACGCCGAGTCGTTGACCATGGCGTACGCCTCGTCCATCGACGCGGCCCGCTGGAGGATCATGACGGGGCCGAAGACCTCCTCGCGCGCCACCTTGGCGTCGGCGGGCACGTCGGCGAGGACCGTGGGCGTGATGGTGGCGCCCTCTCGGGTGCCGCCGGCGAGCACACGGGCGCCGCCGTCCACCGCCTCCTTGACCCACTGCTCGACCCGCTCGGCCGCCGCCTGCGACACGAGCGGCCCGACCTGGGTCTTCTCGTCGGCGGGGTCGCCCGTGACGAGCGCGCCGACGGCCGGGAGCAGCCGCTCGACGAACGCGTCGTACACCGGCTCCTCGACGATGACCCGCTGCACGGCGATGCAGCTCTGACCGGCCTGGTAGTTGGAGTACAGCGCGACGCGGGTGGCCGCCCAGTCGAGGTCGGCGTCGGCCAGCACCACGGCCGCGGCGTTGCCGCCGAGCTCCAGCGTCACGTGCTTGCGCGGAACCTGGTCGGCGATCGCGTACCCGACCGGCGCCGAGCCGGTGAACGACACGACGGGCAGCCGCGGGTCCTGGACCAGCGCGCCGGCGCGGTCGTTCTCGACCGGCAGGATGGAGAACATCCCGGCCGGCAGGTCGGTCTCCGCCAGGATCTCGCCGAGCACGAGCGAGGTGAGCGGCGTGGCCGGCGCCGGCTTCACGATCACGGGCGCGCCGACGGCGATCGCGGGCGCGACCTTGTGGGCGACCAGGTTCAGCGGGAAGTTGAACGGGGTGATCGCCAGCACCGGCCCGTACGGCACGCGCGAGACGTAGGCCAGCCGGCCGGCGGCGGCCGGCTCGGTGTCGAGCCGCTGCACCTCCCCCGACCAGCGACGGGTCTCCTCGGCGGCGAACCGGAAGGTCGCGACGGCCCGGGCGACCTCGCCCCGCGCCCACAGGATGGGCTTGCCGTTCTCGGCGGTGATCAGCCGGGCGATCTCGTCGGCCCGCTCGGCGAGGCGGCGCGACACGTGGGCCAGGGCCTCCGCGCGCACGTGCACGGGCAGCGCGGCTGCCTGCCGGGCCACCTCCGCGGCGGCCGCGACGGCCTCCTCGACCTGGGCGTCGGTCGGCACGGAGTGCCTGCCGACCTCGCGACCGTCGAGGGGATTGGTGACGGTGAGCTCGGTGTCCCCGGTGGCGGGGCGTCCTGCGAGCCAGAAGGTGCGCACGTCCATACCTCTGACGTTATGCCACCGCGACCTTCGGCCGATTTGGCCACGACGCACAAACCCCCCGAAGCGGCCCGCCGGTGCGTACAACCCGAAGTCATGCGGGCTCCTGGTGTGCCCGCAGGAAGTCCAGGACGATCGCGGCCGTCTCGTCGGGACTCTCGTAGTGCGGCAGATGCCCCACACCGTCGAGCAGGCGGAGGTCGGCGCGGGAGAACACGGTGCGCAGGACCTCCTCCGGCGGCATCGGGGTCACGGGGTCCTGGCGTCCCCACACCACCTGAACCGGAACGTCTCGGGTGTCGACGAACCGATACAGGTACTCGGCTCCGTGGAAGGGGACGTTGCCGAGCGCGGAGAGCAGGCTGCCCTTGAAGCCCCGGTAGCGAAGCTCCGGCAGCAGGCGCGCCTGGATGCGGGCCACCACCCGCTGGTCGCGCGAGTAGCCGGGCAGGCGGGACTTCAACGCCCGGTCCCCGAAGACCTGGAAGAAGGGCAGACCTATGCCGGGCAGCATGGCCAGGCGCAGCCCGCGGTTGAGCGGGGTGGCGAATCCGTCGGGCGAGACCAGGCACAGGCGGGCGACCCGTTCGGGGTGGTGCACGGCGAACTCGGCCGCGATCGGCCCGCCGAACGCCAGGGCGACGAGTGTCACCGGGCGGTCGACGCCGAGCGTGTCCAGCAGGTCGATGATCTGCTCTTCGAACAGTTGCTGGTTGTAGTCCACCTCGGGACGGTCGCTGAAGCCGAGGCCGTAGCGGTCGTAGCGGATGGTGCGGTATCCGGCCCGGGCCAGCCGTTCGTACAGGCCGTCCCACACCCACAGGGACAGGGTCGCTCCGGGGATGAACAGGATCGGCTCTCCCGATTCGGGGCCGTCCGTCACGACGTGCGTCGTGCCGTGGCTGAGCCGGACGAACGACCCGGGCGCGTCCTGCCTGGCGCGGGCGTCCATCGGGACGCTCTCACCACGGGAGCGGTTCAGCAGAGCGGGAAGGGCGACCGCCGTGGCGGCCAGGGCGAGCGCGGAGCGCAGGCGCATGGGTTGTCACTCCTTCGGGAAGGGGGACGTGTAAGCTAATGACCGTTGGTCAGTCAACTGACCGCTGGTCAGTCTGTACGAATGACCAACGGTCAGTCAAGCGATCGTGGAGGCATGGCCATGAGCAGGGGCCCGGAGGCCGCGCGCAAACGCGTGATCAAGCCGGCCGGCGAACGCCGCGCCGAACTGCTGGACGCGGCCATGGACGTCTTCACCGAGCGCGGGGTGGCCGACGCCACCGTCAGCGACATCACCGCGCGGGCGGAGGTCGCCAAGGGCAGCTTCTACCTGCACTTCTCGGCCAAGGAGCAGGTCGTGGCCGCCCTCTGGGAGCGGTACGTGGCGGGCTATCTCGAGCTCGCCGAAGCCGTCCTCGCCGACCGGACACCCCAGGACGACTGGATCGACGTGCTCACGGCGCTGCTGGAGCGCCTGATCGACCACGCCATGGAGCACGCCGGCCTGCACCGCGTCGTCTACGGCTCCGCCGACGCCAAGGCCCTCGCCCTGTGCTGGGAGACCAACCAGCAGGTCATCGACCTGCTGGCTGAGGCGATCAAACGGGGGATGACCGCCGGAGTCCTACGACCGGGCACGCCCGAGGTCTTCGCCCGCATCGCCTACCACGGGGTACACGGCGCCCTGCACGACATGATCTCCGGCACGGCGCCGTACGACAAGGAGGAGGTCGTCGCGAGCGTGCGCGACATCGTCGACCGCGTCCTCGGCCGCGACCGGTGACCCCGGCTCCCTGCTCCCGCCGGCGCGCGGAAGAGGACGGCGTCCGCCGACCTCGTCCGGACCCCCTCCTTTACCCACCATGTAACAGAAGTAGACCTAATTCGGGATGTTTACCGTGCGGAGCGGTTTGAATCATCCCCGCCCTGGCTAAGTCAACGTGTGCGGGTCTCCAGCGCGGTGGGCCCCCGAGCAGAAAGGCGTGGGCCCATGACCTCCTCGGCGCCGCTTGGACTTCAGGGCGCCTACCTGCTGGGCGAACGGGCGAGCCACGACGAGCTGCGTTCCAGGCTCCTGGACGTCGCCGTCAACCTGCTGGTGAGCGACGGGCCGGAGAGCCTGACCATGCGCAGGATCGCCAGCGAGGCCGGCTGCACCACCACCGTGATCTACACGATGTTCGGCAACCGGGAGGGACTCGCCGAGGCCCTCTACCTGGAGGGCTTCGAGCGCTTCAGGCGGTTCCTGGAGGCCGTGCCGCAGCGCGACAACCCCTTCGAGTACCTGTCGGCCCTCGGCCCCGCCTACCGTCAGGCGTGCCTGGCCGAGCCCGGCTACTACAGCCTCATGTTCGAGCGGGCCATCCCCGGATTCGAGCCGAGCGAGCGCGCCAGAACCCTGGCCCGCGCCGCGCTGAACATCCTCGACCGGGTCATCGCCGACTGCATCTCGGCCGGCTACCTCGTCCCGACCCAGCCGCGCAAGATCGCCGACGCGCTCTGGGCGGCGGCGCAGGGGGCCGTCAGCCTCGAACGGGCCGGCCACCTGCGCGACGCCCACACCTACGAGGCGGTCACTACGGCGACGATCTGCTGCTATCTGGTGTCCAAGCAGTAGGCGCGTCAGCGGGCGGCCGCGCGGAGGAAGCGGTGGCCGCCAGCGCGATCCACAGCTCGGCCCGTACGCCCGGGTCGTCGAGGTCCCGTCCGAGGAGCTCGGCCACGCGCCGCATCCGGTAGCGCAGGGTGTGGCGGTGCACGCCGAGCCGCTGGGCCGCCGCGTCCCAGTGGCCGTTGCAGCTCAGGTAGGCGCGCAGCGACTCGACGAGGTCGGCGCGGGAGCCGTACCGGGTGAGCGGGGTGAGCAGCGCGTCCGCGAACGCCCGCGCGGCGCCCGGGTCGAGCAACCTCAGCAGCCCCTGCCCGGCCAGGTCGGCGAACCGCACCACCTCACCGTCGCCGGCCGCCGCCAGTGCGCGGCGCGCCTGGTCGAGGGCGCCGGCCAGCTCGCCGTACGAGCAGGGGGCGCTCACACCGACGGGCCCGCCGGCGAAGGCGGCCACCTCCTCGGCGCCTTCCTCCACGACGGCCACCATCAGCCTCTCGCCCCCCGCCCTGCCGCGTGCCGCCGCGGGATCGGCACTGTGCGCCTTCCCGCCCGGCGCGGGAGACGCCGACAACGCCGGGGACGCCAGGAACGCCGGGGACGCCGGGAGCAGGGCCGTGAAGGCGTGGGGCTCCAGGGCCTCCTCCAGGACCTCCAGGGTCTCCGCCCGGGCCGCCAGCACGGTCAGCGGCTCCTCGGGCAGCCGTACGCCGACCGGGTCCAGCACCGCACGACCCTGCTCGTACGCCCCGGCGAGCAGGAGCTCCAGTACGGCGGAGCACAGCCGCCGCTCCGCCTCCAGCCGGGCACCGCCCTGTTCGAGCGCCAGCGTGAGCAGTGAGGCGGCGGCGTTGAGCACCGTGTGACCCACCGGCGAGAAGGGCCGGGGCGAGCCGGCCGCGAAGAACCCGCGCGGCCGTGGCCCCCCGCCGAGCGGCAGCACCACCGTGCGTCCCTCGGGCCCGGAGAGCGCCAGGCTGGCGGGCCGCCCCGCCTGAGCCGCCGACGCCCCCGGTCGCCCGCCTTGCGCATCGGGCCGGCCAGGCAGCGCGCCCAGACGGCCGAGCTCGGCCGTCACCGTGCCGACCTGGGCGCCGGGTGTCGCGTGGCGGACCTCTCCGGCCTCGTCGAGCAGCGCCGCCCACCCGCTGATCTCCTTGGCCAGCCGGTCGATCACCGCGTGCGGCCCCTCCTGACGCAGGGCGGCGCGCGTCAGCCGGCCCTGCGCCGCGAAGGCGCGCTTGATCTCGTCGTACTGCTCGGCCGCCAGCAGCTCGCTGACCGCCTTGCCGATCGCGATGAACGGCGTCTCGCGCGGCACCTCCAGCAGCGGGAGCCCTGCTTGCGAGGCGGCCCGCACCAGGCCCGGCGGCACCTCGTCGTGCGTCAGGCCGACCCCGAAGCCGAGCCCCGCGACCCCCCGCGCCACCAATCGGGCGACATATCCGGAAAAATCGGATTCGAGGCGCATTCCAGTGGTCAGGAGCAGCTCGTCCCCCTCCAGGTACGGGGTCGGATCCTCCAGCTCGCTGACCGCGACCCACCGGACCACGACCCCCTCGATCGACCCGGCGAGCGGCCGCAGCCCCATCCGCCGCACCACGACCCGAAGCGAAGGCGCCATCCGAGAGAGTTGTCCATTCCGGCGAAGGCAAGTGCCTCCAGTGTGCCATATCGACGTATCGGCGCAGGTAGGAGCGGGCCGTACCGTCGGACCTATGAGCATCCCGCAGGAGCGCCGTCTCGTCACCGCCATCCCCGGACCCAGGTCGCAGGAGCTGCTGGCCCGCAAGCAGGCCGCCGTGCCGCACGGCATCGGCACCACCCTCCCGGTCTTCGTGACCCGCGCGGGGGGCGGCGTGGTGGAGGACGCCGACGGCAACGCGCTGATCGACTTCGGCTCCGGCATCGCCGTCACGAACGTGGGCAACTCCGCCCCGCGGGTGGTCGAGCGGGTCCAGAAGCAGGTCGCCGACTTCACCCACACCTGCTTCATGGTCACGCCGTACGAGTCGTACGTGCAGGTCTGCGAGAAGCTCAACGAGCTGACCCCCGGCGACCACGACAAGCGCACCTTCCTGGTGAACAGCGGCGCCGAGGCCGTCGAGAACGCGGTCAAGATCGCCCGGTACGCCACCGGCCGGCAGGCGGTCGTGGTGTTCGACCACGGCTACCACGGGCGCACGCTGCTCACGATGACCCTCACGGCCAAGAACATGCCGTACAAGCAGGGCTTCGGCCCGTACGCCCCCGAGGTGTACCGGGTGCCGCTTGCCTACCCGTTCCGCTGGCCGACCGGCCCGGAGAACTGCGCCGAGGAGGCAGCCGCCCAGGCCATCGACATGATCACCAAGCAGGTCGGCGCGACGAACGTGGCCGCCGTGGTGATCGAGCCGATCGCGGGCGAGGGCGGCTTCATCGAGCCGGCCAAGGGCTTCCTGCCGCGGATCGCGGAGTTCTGCCGCGAGAACGGCATCGTGTTCGTGGCCGACGAGGTGCAGACGGGCTTCGCGCGCACCGGTGACCTGTTCGCCTGCGAGGACGAGGGCATCGTGCCGGACCTCATCTGCACGGCCAAGGGCATCGCGGGCGGTCTCCCGCTGGCCGCGGTGACCGGCCGCGCCGAGATCATGGACAAGGTCCACCCGGGCGGCCTCGGCGGCACGTACGGCGGCAACCCGCTGGCCTGCGAGGCGGCGCTGGGCGTGCTGGAGACCATCGCCGAGGAGGACCTGGTCGCCAGGGCCCGGAGGATCGGCGAGATCATGCTGCCCCGCCTCCGCTCGATGCAGGAGCGCTTCGGCGTGATCGGCGACGTGCGCGGCCGCGGCGCGATGATCGCGATCGAGCTGGTACGACCCGGCACCAAGGAGCCGGACCCGGCGGCCGTCGCCGAGGTGGTCCGGCGCTGCCACGCGGAGGGCCTGCTGGTGCTCACGGCCGGCACCTACGGCAACGTGCTGCGCTTCCTGCCGCCGCTGGTGATGCCCGAGCACCTGCTGGAGGAGGGCCTCGGCATCCTGGAGAAGGCGCTCGCCGAGCTGTAGACCCTTTACAAAGTAGAATTGTTACAAAACGGGCATCCGGCTTGTGGCTGGATGCCCGTTTTTATGGGCTTTAGAGATGCGAGTCGGGTAGAGAATTCACTCTGGCTTGACGTCCAGCTAGACGATCACGAGAGCGGTCGGGGTTATAACGGATCCGGTGCACGGGTGCGCGATCACCTCGGGGAGCGTGATGAACTGGGGCCCGACAGGAACGGCGCAGGACATGTTGACGTTCGACCCTGACGATCTGAGCTGGGCGCAGCGCGAAGGCGATGCCTGCGCCGTCTGCCACAAGCGGTGGCCGAGACCGCGCGTGCGCGTGGGCCGCCTGCCCGACGACTCCGCCGTGCTGGCCTGCGCCGACTGCGCCGAGGCGCTGCTGCCCGCTGCGCTCGGCACGGTCCTCGCCTTCCCGGCCCGCTGAGGCGGCTACCAGCCGTCCTCGTCGCCGACGTCCACCGACTCCCCGTCGCTCATCCGGGGCGTCATCTTGATGGTCACCTTGTGCGTGACGTTCTTGGCCACCGTCCCCTTGGCGCCCACGGAGACGACCCCGAAGCGCACGCCCGCGTTGCCCGACCCCTCCTTGCGGACCTCCATGCCGAACTCGACGGTCACCTCACCGAGCGCGAACTTCAGGTCCTCGTCCGCACCCCGCTTACGCGCCTCGTCGAGCTGCTTGCGTAACGCGGTGATCGCGTCGTCCAGCTCCACCCATTCGGAATCGCTCACGTCGATCTCCCATCGCGGCTCACCATTCGGGGGAAGCTCATCGTATGTGGAGGTGAGGCGTGGCCGCTGAGTCCGTAAGATCCGTGTACGTGCGCGCCCGGGTGGGCGACGGCCGCAAGGTGTTCGGCAGCGGCTTCCTCGTCGCCCCGTCGCTGGTGCTGACTTCAGCCCACGTGGTCGATGACGTGGGCCACGAGGTCGTCGTCGGGTGGGCCGGGCAGGAGTCGGCGGGCACGGTGGTGTGGCGGCACCGCTCCGGGGCCGTGGACGCGGCGCTGATCCGAGTCCCCGGCGCGGGCGAGGGGCTCGGCCGGCGGCCGATGCGGTGGGGGCGACTCACCAGCACCAGGCCGCGCGTCCCCTGCCAGGCCACCGGCTACCCGAGGGCGCAACGCGAGGAGAGCGGACGGTGGGAGGAGCAGCTGTCCGGTCACGTCAATCCGGGCACCGCCGCCTCCGCCGGCCGTTACGAGATTCACGTGGACGACTCGCTGCCCAGGCTAGGGGCGCCGGGCGAGTCCCCGTGGGCGGGTATGTCCGGTGCGGCGGTTCTGTCCGCCGACGGTCGGCTCGTGATCGGTGTCGTCTCTCAGGACCGCACGGCATACGGCGGCCGCCTGGCCGCCACCCGAGCCCAGGACCTCCTGGCTGATCCGGGCTTTCACGATCTGATCAGGGACGCGACCGGCTGCGTGCCTCTGCTGGAGTCGGTGGAGCTGGCCGGGCTGCTGGACACACCACAGGTCCGGGCCGATCTCCGCTCGCCCGCCTTCCTGCTGCGCGCCGACGCCGAGGTGGTCGCCTTCCGCGGCCGACGGGAGCTGCTCGAGGAGCTGGCCGGCTGGTGCGAAGGCGACGGGGTCTCCGTTCGCCTGCTCGCCGGTCCCGGCGGGCAGGGGAAGACCAGGCTGTCGCGGCGGCTGTTGAACGACATGTACGGGCGCGGCTTCGTCGGCGGCCACCTGCTGTCCCGGCGCGTGGACCCGGCCGCCTACGCCGTCTTCGCGCAGACGACGGTGCCGCTCATCGTCGTCGTGGACTACGCCGAGAGCCGGCCCGAGCAGGTGGTGCACCTGCTGGAGCAGGTGCTGCACGGCGGCGACGGGCAGACCGTACGGATTCTGCTGGTGGCCCGCACCGCCGGGGAGTGGTGGACGCAGCTCCGCACCGGCCATCCCGACCTGGAGGCGGCGCTGTCCGGGACCGTCGTGCAGACCCTCCAGCCGCTCGAACCCGACGAGGGCGGCCGCCGCGCCGCCTTCGGTGACGCCTTACGCGACCTCGCCGCTCACCTCGAACGCATCCCCGGCTTCGGCGGCCCCTCGTGGGCCTCGGCGGCCAAGGCCATCGATCCGCCCACCTGGCTGGGCGCCGACGTCCGCGCGTCCATCCTGACCATCCAGATGGCCGCACTCGTGGAGCTGCTGCAGTCGGGCGAGCATCCTGTCGAGGTGCAGGCATCGGACGCGGTCGAGGACGTGCTGCTCAACCACGAACGCCGGTATTGGCAGCGTACGGCGGTCGCGGCGGGCCTGGCGCTCAACCCTAAGTCGCTCGAACGGGCGATCGCCGCGGCCGCGCTGTGCGGTGCCGACGACGCGGCGCAGGCCGGGGCCACGCTGGAGGCGGTGCCGGGCTGGGACGGCACCGACGCCGACCGGCGGGAAGCGGCGGCCGGCTGGATCCACGGCCTCTACCCGGCCCCTGCGGGGGAGTACTGGGGCGCCCTCCAGCCGGATCGAATCGGCGAGCACCTGGTTGCGACCGTCACCAGGGACACCCCCGAGCTGCTGAACGTGCTTCTGCCCGCCGCGACCGTCGAGCAGCGCCAGCGGGCACTGGAGGTGCTGGCCCGCGCCTCGGCCCGCGAACAGGACCATTTCCGCCCGATCTTCCGCTCGCTGCTCGGCATGAGGCACTGGCACCTGATCGTGACGATGCTCGACATCACGACGCACGCCGAACGCCCGGAGGCGCTGCGTGCCGCGCTGGCGTCGTTCGTGGAGGAAGAGCAGAACCTGGCCTACGGCGAACTGCTCGCGCTGACGATGGCAACACCCTTGTCGACCCTGGTACTGCGTGACTTCGGTGTACGGGTGGCGGAGCGGCTGGTCATGGTCGCCCGCGAGAAGGCCCGCCGGGCGACCATGACCGACCGCCTGTGGCCCTTCCGCGTGCCGAAGCGACACAGGGGGGTCGTGAGCGATCTGGCCACGGCACTGGCCTACCTCGCGGAGCGTTACCTGGTCGTGAACCGGCGGGAGGAGGCGGTGGCCGCCGCCGAGGAGTCCGTGGGCGTCAACCGCCGCCTCGGCCGGGACCACGCCCTCGGCCTTGCCGATGCGTTGCGGGTGTTCGCCAATGCGTGCCCGCCCTGGCGGCAGGAGGCGGCGCTGGCAGCCGCCGAGGAGGCGGTGGGGCTGCAGCGCCGCCATATGGACGATGCCGAGCCGGGCTCGTTCGAGAGGGAGCACCGCGAGTCGGAGCTGGCGCATGCCCTCGTCACGCTGTCCACCCTGTACGAGAGGGCTGGCCGAGCTGCCGAGAGCGTGGCGGCGAGCGAGGAGGCGACCGCCATCGAGCACAGGCTCGCCGAGATCGACCCGGACAATCACGTGCCCAGGCTCGTCTCGACGCTGACGACGGCGGCCTCCAGCCGTGCCGGGATGGGCCGGCACGACGACGTGGTCGAACGCGCGGAGCGAGCCGTCGCCCTGCTCCACGACCTTGCCGCTGTCAGCCCCGACCTGCACCTGAACAGCCTCGCCACCGAGCTCAACAATTTGTCGAACGCCTACGGCAACGCCGGACGCCCGGAGGAGGCGTTGGCGGCCGTACAGGAGGCGGTGGCCGTGTTCCGCCGCCTGGCCGCCGCCCATCCCGGCAGACGGCCGGACAGTTCCACCTCCGCCCATGACGGGAGAGGGCTGGACAGCCTGGCCACCGCGCTTGCCAACAACGCCATCCGGTACGCCCTGCTCGACCGGCACGCCGAGGGTCTCGCCCCGATCGAGGAGGCGATCGCGATCCGCGGCGGCGGGACCGGGGAGCCCGAGAAGCTGGCGCACTGCCTGTCGTTGCGCGGCGGGCTGCTTGTCGAGTGCGGGCGTCCGGTGGAGGCGATCGAGCCGCTGTTGCAGAGCCTCCACCTGCTGATCGAGCTGGAAGCCGAGACGCGGGCGGCGGCGATGTGGCTGCGCGCCGCCGGTGAGGCGGACCCCGAGGGGGTGTCGGCCGAGTGGCGGCGGCTCACCGGCGAGGAGGCGGACTGGACAGGCATCTCCTGACGGGCCCGCAGGGCGACCGTTACCGCCGGCAGGAGGCCGATTCCAGCATGGCAGACCTGGAGTATCAGGCGGCTACCTGCCGGGTCTCGCGCATCTCCCACGGGGAGCCGTACTCGTGGAGCAGGTCGAGGAACGGGACGGCGTCGAACGCCTCGGGCCCGAGCACGCCCTCGCCCTTCCAGACGCCGCGCGCGACCAGCTCCAGCGCCACGACGGGGTGGACCGCGGTCTGCCACACGACGGCCTGGGAGCCGTACTCCCGCATCGACCAGTCGTTGTCCACCACGTGGTACAGGTACACCTCACGCGGCACGCCGTCCTTGCCGAGGCCCTTCACCCAGGTGCCGGCGCACGTCTTGCCGTGCATGCGCTCGCCGAGCGTCGCCGGGTCGGGCAGGCGGGCGGCCACGAGGTCGCGCGGCGCCACCTCGGCGCCGCCCACGCGCACCTTCTCGGCGCTGTCGAGGCCGAGCTTGCGCAGCGTCTTGAGCACGCCGATGAACTCGTCGCCGAGCCCGTACTTGAACGTCACCTTGCGCGCGGGGATCCAGCGGGGCACGAGCACGACCTCCTCGTGCTCGACGTTCACGCACTCGACCGGGCCGATGCCGGCCGGGAAGTCGAACACCTCGGGCTCGCTGAACGGCTCGGTGGTGCGCCAGCTCCCGTCCTCCCAGACCACGGGCGGGTTCAGGCACTCCTCGATCGTGGTCCAGATGGAGAACGTGGGCGCGAAGTCGTAGCCGTCCACGACCAGGTTGGAGCCGTCCCGGACACCGACCTCGTCGATGCTCGCGAACAGGTGGTCGGCGGCGTAGCGGGCGAACACGTCGGCCAGGCCCGGCTCGACGCCCATGCCGACCAGCGCCAGCCGGCCCGCGCCCCGCCACTCGCCGTCGAGCGCGAACTGCCGGTCGCCGAGCTTCAGCCCCGGCTTGCGGTACGGCTCGCTCGGGTGCGGCTTCGACAGCGACATGGCCATGTCGAGGTAGTGCGCCCCCGCGGCGAACGCCGCCTCGAACAGCGGCATCGTGAACCGGGGATCGACGGCGTTGAACAGCACGTCGCACCGGTGGTCACGGAGGGCCGCCTCGACCTGGGCGCGGTCGGAGGCGTCGAGCGCGATCGCGGTGAAGCGCGGGTCGTCCACGGCGGCGACGGCACGGGCCGCCCGGCTCTGTTGAGAGTCGGCGACCACGATGTGTTCGAAGAAATCTCGGCGAGCGGCGATGGGCACCACGGCGGAGCCGACCCCGCCTGCGCCGACCAGGAGGATTCTCATGCTGAGTACCCTACTCACTGACTGGTCATTCAGTCGAGACTGACTGGTCATTCAGTCTAAATTGACGACATGCGAACGCAGGGCTCCCACCTGCGGTGGAGGTCACCTGACGAGCGCGTGCCACCGCTTCTCCCAGGCGGCGTACGCCGGGCAGCCGTCCTTGGGCTTGCACCCGTCGGGCGGGCGGGTGGCGAAGGCGACCCGGTCGAGGCGCTCCGGCTCGTCGACGCCGAACGCGTCGCAGACGCGCCGGGTGGCCTTGGCGCACGCCTTCGGGTTGGCCGGGGCCAGCCCCACCCAGGCGACGGCCTTGCGCTGGACCGCGGCCGTGGCGGTGTAGGCGAGCCAGCGGTAGGCGCACTCGGTGTTGGGCACCCCGGCGCCCAGCATCCAGGAGTCGACCCAGCCGGTGGTGCGCGGCGCGTCGACCGCCTTGACCGGCCGGCCTGCCTCCTGCAGCAGCAGGCGGTAGTACGGGGTGGCCTGGGCGTAGTCGAGCGAGCCGGTGGCGAAGCCCTTGACCAGGTCCAGCGGCTCGGTCCAGTACTCCCGGCCGGGCTGCTCCTCCAGCAGGCCGGCGGCCCTGCCCAGCTCGTCCTTGCCGAGCTCGAACGGGTCGCCCTCGACCCCGTCGGCCAGGGCCGCGTCGGCGATGGTCAGCGGGGTGTCGCGCAGCGCGACGTGGCCCGAGCCGAAGACGTCCCTGAGCGTCGGGTCGCCCTTGACCCGGGAGGAGTCGTACAGGAACTCGTGGAAGCCCCACAGGTAGGGCACCCCGTAGACCTTGCCCGAGCGGACCGTCATGTCGCGGAAGCGCTTGGTGAGGTCGCCGTAGCCGGGCACCTTGGCCGGGTCGACGGGCTGCACCTGCTTGCCCGCGATGAGGTCGGCGGCCAGCACGGGCCCGGCGGAGATCACGTCGTAGGGCCGCTGCCCGACCTGGGCGGCCATCTGGGCGGCGGTCTGCACGGTGTCGTAGCGGGCGATGCGGCAGCCGGTGCTCTTCTCGAACTCGCCGGTGGTGCCGGAGTAGTCGGCGTAGCCGCGGTAGGTGAGGATCTGCAGCGTCCCGTCGCTCTGGACCGGACCCTGCGGGGACGTGGACTTGCGCGGCTTGACGCTCGCGGTGGGCGACGGCGTGCCGGTCGCGGCGCTGCGCGGCGCCGGAAGGGACACCCGGGTGGCGCTCGCCCCGGGGAGCGGGACGGCGGCGCCGGATGCCGGGCTCGCCGCGCCCAGGCCCGCGGCGAGGACCGTCGCGGCGAGCGCCAGGACGGGTGTGCGGCGATCCAACGTGGTCCCCCTTGTCCGCGACCCTTGTCGTGACCTGGAGCTTACCGGGGCGCGGACCGGGGAGGGACGCGTGTCCCTCCCCGGCGGGGATCGCGGGGGCCTACGCGTTGGTGGGGAAGCCGAGGTTGACCCCGCCGTGGGAGGGGTCCAGCCAGCGGGAGGTGACGACCTTGCCGCGGGTGTAGAAGTGGACGCCCTCGCTGCCGTGGACGTGCGTGTCGCCGAACAGCGACGCCTTCCAGCCGCCGAAGCTGTAGAACGCCATCGGCACCGGGATCGGCACGTTGACCCCGATCATGCCCACCTCCACCTCGTTCTGGAAGCGCCGGGCGGCGCCGCCGTCGTTGGTGAAGATGGCGGTGCCGTTGCCGTACTCGCCGTCGTTGATGACCCGCACGCCCTCCTCGTACGACGAGACGCGCACGATCGACAGCACCGGCCCGAAGATCTCCTCGGTGTGCACCCGCGAGCCCGCCGGCACGTGGTCGAGCACGGTCGGGCCCAGCCAGAACCCGGGCGCCTCGGACGCCTTGCCGCCGCCGAGGACCGAGCTCTCACGGCCGTCCACGACCAGCTTGGCGCCTTCCTGGAGGCCGAGGTCGAGGTAGGAGGCGACCTTGTCGCGGTGCTCGCGCGTGACCAGCGGCCCCATCTGCGCCTTCGGGTCGTCGCCCGGGCCGATCACCAGCCTGCCGACACGCTCGGAGATCTTCTCGACCAGCTCGTCGCCGACGGGGTCCACGGCCAGCACGACGGAGATCGCCATGCACCGCTCACCGGCCGAGCCGAAGCCGGCCGAGACGGCCGAGTCGGCGACCAGGTCGAGGTCGGCGTCCGGGAGCACGAGCATGTGGTTCTTGGCGCCGCCGAGCGCCTGGACGCGCTTGCCGTGGGAGGTGCCGGTCTCGTACACGTAGCGGGCGATCGGGGTGGAGCCGACGAACGAGACGGCCCGCACGTCCGGGTGCTCCAGCAGCCGGTCCACCGCCTCCTTGTCGCCCTGAACGACGTTGAACACGCCGTCGGGCAGCCCCGCCTCCTGCCACAGCCGGGCCATGAGCAGCGACGCCGACGGGTCCTTCTCCGACGGCTTGAGCACGAACGCGTTGCCGCAGGCGATCGCGATCGGGTACATCCACATCGGCACCATGGCCGGGAAGTTGAACGGCGTGATGCCGGCCACGACCCCGAGCGGCTGGCGGATCGAGTAGGAGTCGACCCGGGTCGAGACGCCCTCGGAGAAGCCGCCCTTGAGCAGGTGCGGGATGCCGCAGGCGAACTCGACGACCTCCAGCCCGCGGGCCACCTCGCCGAGCGCGTCCGAGTGCACCTTGCCGTGCTCGGCGGAGATCAGCGCGGCCAGCTCGTCGCGGTGGGTGCTCATGAGCTCGCGGAAGCGGAACAGCACCTGCGTCCGCTTGACCAGTGAAGCGTCCCGCCAGGCGGGGAACGCCGCGGCCGCGGCGGCCACCGCCGCGTCCACCTCCTCGACGGAGGCCAGCGCCACGTGCCCGCTCACCTCACCGGTCGCCGGGTTGAAGATCTCCCCGGTACGGCCGTCGCCGCCGGTGAGGGCTCCGCCGATCCAGTGCTTCACTGACTTCACTGCGCCGTCCTTCGCTGGGCTCACTGGACTCACTGGGTTGCCGCCTCCGCGTTGATGACTTCGAGTGCGTGGACGATGATGCCGAGCCCCTCGGCGGCCTCGTCCATCGTGAGGGTGAGGGGCGGGGCCATGCGGATGGCGGTGCCGTACAGGCCGCCCTTGCCGGCGAGCAGGCCGGCCCGCTTGGTCTCCTCCATGAACCGGGCGGCCTGGGCCGGGGTCTCCAGCTCGACGGCGAACATGAGGCCCTTGCCGCGCACGTCCTTGACGACGGGCAGCCGCTCGGCGGCGGCGCGCAGGCCGTCCGTGATGAGGGCGCCGGTGCGGGCGGCGTTGGCCTGGAGGTCGTGGTCGAGGACGTAGTCGAGCGTGGCGTTGGCGGCGGCCATGGAGATCGGGTTGCCGCCGAACGTGGCCAGGCCCACCGCGGGCAGGGCGTCCATGAGGTCGCCGCGGGCGACGACGCCGCCGACGGCGAACCCGTTGCCGAGGCCCTTGGCGAACGTCATCATGTCGGGCGTCACGCCGTGGTTCTGGATGCCGAAGAACGCGCTGCCGGTGCGGCCCCAGCCGGTCTGCACCTCGTCGGAGATCAGCAGGATGCCCTGCTCGTCCAGGACCTCCTTGTAGGCGGCGAACAGACCGTCGGGGGCCATGGTGAAGCCGCCGACCCCCTGGATGGGCTCGGCGATCAGCGCGGCGACGTCGCCGGCGACCGCGGTGGCGAGCACGTGGCGCAGGTCGTCCACGCACACCTGGATGTACTCGGCGTCGGACAGGCCGCGGAACTGGGCGAGGTGCCGGTCCGCGCCGTGCAGGAAGTGCGCGTTGAGCGGGGAGAGCGAGTTGTTCTTCCAGGCGCGGTTGGAGGTGACGCCGATCGCGCCGAAGCTGCGCCCGTGGTAGCTCTGCCGCATGGCCAGCACCTGGTCGCTCTTGCGGGCGTACGTGGCCAGCAGCAGGGCCGTCTCGTTGGCCTCGGTGCCGGAGTTGGTGAAGAAGACCTTCGCGTCCGGGATGCCGGACAGGCGGGCGATCTTCTCGGCCAGCTCGATCTGGCCGCGCAGGAGGTAGACCGTGCTCGTGTGGACGACGCCCGTGGCGAGCTGGCGCTCGACGGCCTCACGCACCTCGGGGACGTCGTAGCCGATCATGTTGGTGAGGATGCCGGCGAAGAAGTCGAGGTAGCTCTTCCCGTCGGCGTCGACGACGCGGTTGCCCTTGCCGCCGACGATCTCGATGGGCTCGTTGTAGTTGAGGGCCAGCCAGTTGGGCATGACGGCCCGGTGGCGCGCGAGAAGCTCCGACATGTTCTGAGTATCCCGTCCTCGCAGGGTTCCCCCCACCGGCAACCTGTCGGCGTGCCGCCGCATCGCCTTACATGCTGTCGGATGGGTCTCTGTGCTCCGAACCAGTGTATGTCATGACAACAGGACCTCATGCTGTCCGCCCCCTAGGGGATGTCCCGTGCGCCTCCGGGCGTACGGGACGCGTCGGCGGTACGCCGCGCGAGGCACCAGCGAAGACCACCGGCGGCCGACGACCGGAGGGGTCCTCCTCGGCCACGATCGGATCATCACGACGACGACCCGAGGAGACACCCGCCATGACCATCACCCTGGACCCCGCCGTTGAGCGCCCCGAGTTGCCCTCCGGTCCCCCGAAGCTCGGCCGCGACCTGCTGCGGCAGGCCGAGCGCGACACGCTCGCCACCCCGCGCATGGACTACAGCCTGCTGGCGCGGATGATGTTCAAGCCGGTCGACCTCATGTACGGGCGGCAGGGCTCGTTCACCAAGTTCGCCATGCTGGAGATCATCGCCCGCGTGCCGTACCAGGCGTGGGAGCGGATGGGCTACTGGGCGGTGCACCGCCACGCGGGGCGCTCGGCGCTGGCCAGGAGGGTGTTCGAGCGGATCGTGGAGGCCCGCGCCGACCAGGACAACGAGCAGTGGCACTTGCTGATCATGCAGGATCTCGTCCAGCGCAACGGCGAGAAGCAGTCATGGCTGCTGCACAGGCTGGCGCCGTGGTTCATCTCGTTCTTCTACTACCACGTGTCGTGGGTGCTGTTCCTGCTCCGGCCCGACTGGTCCTACCGGCTCAACGCCGAGTTCGAGGACCACGCCGAGCACGAGTACATGACGTTCGTGGCCGAGAACCCCGCCCTGGACCTCGTGCCCGACCCGGGCACCTACGCCGCCGAGTACGGCCGCCAGCGGTCGGTGGCCGACCTGCTGCGGCAGATCGGCCACGACGAGCGCGCCCACAAGCTCGACAGCCTGGAGGCCATGCGCGAGCCCCGGCTCCGCTGACGTGCCGCCTCAGACCCGCTCGGGCTCGCAGGCGACGACGGGGGCCGGCGACCGCATGACCGACAGCGCGAGCAGCGCGGCAGCCACGCAGAACCCGCACCCCACCCACGCGCCGAGATGCATGGCGTCGGTGAACGCGGCGCGGGCGGGCTCGGCGAAGCCCAGCCGGATCGCGTCGCCGATCGACTCCTTGGCCGCGTCGGGCACGCCGGCCGGCATGGACGAGGTGAAGACCCCGGCCAGCACGCTGCCCAGGATCGCGATGCTCATGGCCATGCCGACCTGCTGAACCGTGTCGTTCAGCGCCGAGCCCACCCCGGCGTGCTCCAGGGGGATGGCCCCCATGAGCGAGGCGTAGGCCGCCGGCCCGGCCAGGCCGCCGCCGACCCCCATGACCAGCAGCCCGGTCAGCACCGGCACGTAGCCGGTGGTCGTGGCGAGCACCACGAACCCGCCGGCCATCACCACCAGGCCCACGCCGACCAGGACCCGGTTGCTCACCCGCTGCCCGAGCGCCGCGCCCAGGCCGTTGAACAGCGCCGCCGCCACCGCGTACGGCAGCAGCGCCAGACCCGCCCGCATGGGCCCGTAGCCGAGCACGAACTGCAGGTACTGCGTCAGCATGAGCATCACCGCGCCCGCGCCGAACGACATGAGCAGGATGGAGAAGGACGCCCCGCTGAAGTTGCGGTTGCGGAACAGCTCCAGCGGCAGCATCGGGTGCTCCTGGCGGCGCTCCCACACCACGAACGCGCCGAGGGCGAGCACCGCGGTCACGATGCCGGCCACGTTCCACTCGCGCTCGATGATGACGTAGACGGCGGCGCTCAGCCCGATGACCGAAAGGACCACGCCGACCGGGTCGATCCGCCGCCCCGAGCTGCGGGTCTCGGGCATGAGGACGAAGGCGGCCAGGATGGCGAGGGCGGCGATCGGCACGTTCAGCAGGAAGACCGAGCCCCACCAGTAGTGCTCGAGCAGGAAGCCGCCCAGCGTGGGACCGGCGATCACGCTCACCATGGCGACGGCGCTCCAGGCGGCCATCGCCTTGCGCCGCTCGGCCTCGTCGAAGACGGTCATCAGGATGGACAGCGTCGAGGGCATGAGGATCGAGCCGCCGACGCCCATCAGCGCCCGCGCGCCGATGAGCTGCCACGGCTCGGAGGCCAGCACGGCCAGCAGCGACGCGCCGCCGAAGAAGGCGAGCCCGATGATCAGGAACTTCCGGCGCCCGTACCGGTCGGACAGGCTGCCCGCGGTCAGCAGCAGCCCGGCGAACGCGAGCACATAGGCGTCGAGGATCCACTGGATGTCGCCCGGTGTCGCGCCCAGGTCCCGGATCAGCGAGGGGATGGCCAGGTTGAGGACGGTTCCGTCCACGCCCAGCACCAGCACGGACAGGCACAGGACGACGAGAGTCCACCAGCGCCGGGGGTCTCGCACATCGTTCGAGTCATCTCGTACATCGTTCGAGTTCACTCGCACACTGTACGACGACTCTCGTACGCTGTGCGAGTGGTTTTATCCTGGAGGAATGACCGGCAAGCAGATCTCCTCCGTCTGGACCCGTGACGCCCGGCCGGCCCGGACCCCGGGCCGCACTCGCGAGGAGATCGCCCGCGCGACGCTGGAGCTGCTCGACGCCGAGGGGCTCGACGGGCTCAGCATCCGCAAGCTCGGCGCCAAGCTGGGCGCCGGGGCGACGAGCATCTACTGGTACGTCGGGAACAAGGACGAGCTGCTGGAGCTCGCCTACGACGAGATCTGGGGCGAGATCACCCTGCCGATCCCGGAGAGCCTGGGGTGGCGCGACACCGTCTCCGCCTTCGCCTACAGCATGCGCCACGTCATGCTCCGCCATCCCTGGGTCGGCTCGCTCATCGGCCGCCTGCCCGCCCTCGGCCCCAACGCGATGGCCATGTCCGACCGGCTGCGCAGGACCTTCCGGCTGGCCGGCTTCGACGGCATGGACATCGACTACGCCAACGCCACGCTCACCGCGTACGTGTTCGGCACGGTCATCCCCGAGATCGCGTGGAGCACCTCGATGGGCGGCGAGGAGCTCGACATGGACGCCATGCGCGGGACCTTCGAGCACGTCGCCAGGGACTTCCCCGACCTGCTGGAGCGACTCGTCGAGGTCAACGAGAAGGTGACCGTGTCCGAGACCGACAGGCTGCGGGCGGTCAGCTTCGACTTCGGGCTCGTCGCGGTGCTCGATGGCCTTGAGGCGCGGCTGCGCTCGTAGCAGATTGAGGGCATGGGACATGACGGGCTGGACCTTGCAGGCGTAGCCGGCTTCCGCGCCGCGCGCGACCTGCTGCTGGGCGCCGACTACGAGACCGCGCGCCGGGAGTTCCGCTGGCCGCGGCCGGCGGAGTTCAACTGGGCGCTCGACTGGTTCGACGGAGTGCTGGCCGCCGAGACACCCGGCGCCGTCGCGCTGCGGATCGTCGGGCAGGCAGGCCCCGTCTCGCTCACCTTCGCCGAGTTGTCCGCCCGCTCCTCCCGGGTCGCCCACTGGCTGCACGAGCAGGGCGTGCGGCGCGGCGACCGCGTCCTGCTGATGCTCGGCAACCAGGTCGAGCTGTGGGAGAGCCTGCTCGCCGCCATGAAGCTCGGCGCCGTCGTCATCCCCGCCACGACGCTGCTGACGGCCAAGGACGTCGCCGAGCGCGTCGAGCGGGCCGGCGTCGCCCACGTCATCGCCAACGCCTCCGACGCCGGCAAGTTCGCCGCCGGGCCGTACACCCGGATCGCCGTCGGCGACGCGTACGGCTGGCTGCCCTACCACGAGAGCGCCGAGGCGAGCACCCGCCACGTCCCCGACGGGACCACCCGCTCCGGCGACCCGCTGCTGCTCTACTTCACCTCGGGCACGACGTCCCGGCCCAAGCTGGTCGAGCACTCCCACCTGTCCTATCCCGCGGGCCACCTGTCCACGATGTACTGGATCGGCCTGCGGCCCGGCGACGTGCACCTCAACGTGTCCTCAGCCGGCTGGGCCAAGCACGCGTGGAGCAGCGTGTTCGCGCCGTGGAACGCGGGGGCGACCGTGCTGGTCCACGACTACCGGCGCTTCTCCGCGACCGCGCTGCTGGAGGTGCTGCGCGACGAGGCCGTCACCACGTTCTGCGCCCCGCCGACCGTGTGGCGGATGCTCATCCAGGAGGACCTGGCCGCCTGGCGGCTGCCCCTGCGCACCGCCGTCGCAGCGGGCGAGCCGCTGAACCCGGAGATCATCGACCAGGTGGCCAAGGCGTGGGGGCTGACGATCCGCGACGGCTACGGCCAGACCGAGACCACCGCCCAGATCGGCAACGTGCCGGACGAGCCGGTCAAGCCCGGATCGATGGGCCGGCCGCTGCCCGGGTACGAGATCACGCTGGTCGACCCGGTCACGGGCCGGCCGGGCGACGACGGCGAGATCTGCCTGTCGCTGGGCGACCCGCCCGCGGGCCTGATGACCGGCTACGCGGGCGGCTCCGGCGGCGCCGATGCCGACGGCTTCTACCACACCGGTGACGTGGCCACCCGCGACGCCGACGGCTACATCACCTACGTGGGCCGCACCGACGACGTCTTCAAGGCGTCCGACTACCGCATCTCGCCGTTCGAGCTGGAGAGCGTCCTGCTGGAGCACCAGGCTGTGGCCGAGGCTGCCGTGGTGCCCGCCCCCGACCCGGTGCGGCTGGCCGTGCCCAAGGCGTACGTGACGCTCGTCCCGGGCTTCGAGCCCTCCGACGACACCGCGCGGTCGATCTTCGAGCACTGCCGGCGCGAGCTCGCGCCGTACCAGCGGGTACGGCGGCTGGAGTTCGGCGAGCTGCCGAAGACGATCTCCGGCAAGATCCGCCGGGTCGAGCTGCGCGAGCGCCCGCCCGGCCGGGAGTTCACGGACGGGAGCTGACCGGGCGCCCCGGCTTCCGCCGACGATCACTATGTAAATGGGTGCATTGCCGATCTTACAAGCTGATCGGATAGGCTCTGTCCGTGCTGCCCACCATCGCCGATGTGCTCGCCTTGGAGACCGTTCGCCGGGGTGGCCCGCAGGTGGTCGCGGGCGGGGACCGGCTGGGCAGCAAGGTGCGGTGGGTTCACGTCGGCGAGATCGCCGACATCGCCGCCCTGCTGCGCGGCGGCGAGCTGGTGCTCACCACCGGCGTCGCCCTGCCGAGCGACCCCGAGAAGCTGACTGACTACATCGGCGAGCTGGCGGCGGTGGGCGTCGCCGGGCTCATCGTGGAGCTGGGGCGCAGGTTCGTCGGCGAGCTGCCCGCCTCGGTCGTCAAGGCCGCCGAGCAGCACGGGCTGCCGCTCGTCGTGCTGACCCGCGAGACGCCGTTCGTGCAGATCACCGAGTCGGTGCACGCCCGCATCATCGACATCCAGCTGGAGGAGCTGCGGGCCTCCGAGCAGCTGCACGAGGTGTTCACCGAGCTGTCGGTCGAGGGCGCCTCTCCCGCCGAGGTGCTCGCCCAGGTGGCCCGTCTGTCCGGGCGCCCCGTACTCCTGGAGAACCTCGCCCACCAGGTCCTGGCCTGCGAGTCGGCCGGCCGTGACACCGGTGCCCTGCTCGCCGGCTGGGAGACCCGCTCGCGCGCCGTGGCCCCGCCCGAGCGCACCGCGTACGACCCGGCCTCCGGCTGGCTGGTCACCACCGTCGGCGCCCGCGGCCAGGACTGGGGGCGGCTGATCCTGCTGTGCGACGTGCCGCCCTCGCCCCGCGACCTGGTGCTCGCCGAGCGCGCCGCGACCACCCTCGCCCTCGGCCGCCTGCTCGAACGCCACCAGGAGTCGCTCGAACGCCAGGCCCACGGCACGATACTCACCGGCATCCTCACCCACGCCTACGCCGACCCGGACGAGGCCGCCGCCCGCGCCCGCGCCGTCGGCGTGCCCATCACCGGCCGCAGGCTGATCAGCGTCGTCATCCGGCCCACCGACCCCGTCGAGCAGGCCCTCGACGGGCAGGCCCAGCTCGGCGAGCTCGCGGAGGCCACCGCCGCGGCCTGCCGCGACGCCCGCCTGCCGGCCCTCGTCGGCGCGCTCGACCAGGACCGCGTCGGCCTCCTGCTGCCGCTGCCGCCGCGCACCCAGGCCGAGCCCGCGCTCACCGCCGTCGCCGAGCGCCTGCGCATCCTGTGGAAGCCCGGTGCCTCGTTCGTGCTCGCGGCCGGCTCCGTGGTCGAGTCCATCAGGGACGTACGGCGCAGCTTCCTCGAGGCCGAGCAGGTGGCCGACGTGGCCGTGCGCCAGCCCGACGGACGGCCCTTCTACCGGCTGCCCGACCTGCGGCTACGGGGACTGCTCCACCTGCTGCGCGACGACGCCCGGCTGCAGACGTTCGCCGAGCGGGAGCTCGGGCCGCTGCTCGCCCACGACGCCCAGCGGGGCGGCGACCTCACCCGGATCCTGCGGACCTACCTCGACGCCGGACGCAACAAGGCGGTGGCCGCTCAGAAGGCACACCTGTCCCGGCCGGCCTTCTACGACCGGCTCCGCCGCCTCGAACGCATCCTCGACACCGATCTCGACGACGTCGAGTCGTGCCTGTCCCTCCACGTCGCCCTCCTCGCCCTGGAGTCCTTCCGCCGCGACACCCGCTGAGCCGCTCGGTGCCGCCGGCTTCTTTCCGGAACGCTCCATTCCGTTCGGGGACGCTCCGTGACGAGATCCCATCGCTCGGCAAGCCCGCTCCAGACGGCGATGTCAATCTCGTAACCTCTCCCACCGATCAGCGTGTTTCGCTCACCCGCTGACCATGATCACGACAGGATGGTGCGGCCCGTTGTCCGCCCTCTGGAGTTTTCATGTCTCGACGCACCCTCGCCGCCGGTCTGTCCCTGGCCGCCGCCCTCACGGTCACCACCACGCCGGTCGCCGCCGCGGACCAGGTGTCGGTCCGGTTCCCGTCCGCCAAGTTCCCGCTGGGGACTCAGCTCGTGCCGACGAAGAAGCAGACCAGCGTGGCGCAGGGCATCGACCTGTACGACGTGCAGGCCGGCCGCGCCAGCGACGGCTACACGGTCTCCGTCCTCATGCCGAGCGGCCGTGACTACGGGATGCGGCACACCGCCGAATCCGTGCTTGCCCAGGTGGAGGCCGCCGGCGAGACCGCCACGCTGGTGGAGGTCGTCCGCCCCAGCGTCGCGGACGCCCCCTCGCAGACCGTCTACATGGTGCGGGTCGGCACGTGGAAGCTGGAGGAGAAGAAGAAGGCCGACGAGATGGTGGCCAAGCTCAAGGACGCCGGCCTGAAGTCCAGGGTGGACTACGTCGGCGACGACGGCCACGACACCACCGGCCCGTGGAACGTCAAGGTCATGATGATCGACGCCCGGACGTTCCGCGGCTCGTACGCCTCCTCCCTCGGCACCAGCGTCGCCGCCCGCGAGAAGGTCTCCGCCATGGCCAAGGCCGCGCACGCGGTCGCGGCAGTCAACGGCGGCTTCTTCAACATCCACACCGCCAAGAACCTCCAGGGCGAGCCCGTCGGCGCGTCGGTGGTGGCGGGCAAGCTGCTGAGCGAGGCCGTGCCCGGCCGCTCCGCCGTCGTCCTCAAGGGCCGCACGGCCCGCATCACCGAGGTCAGCACCACGGTGACGGCCATCGCGCAGGACGGCTCCAAGAGCCCGGTCAACGGCCTCAACCGGGCCGCCGCCGCGGACGAGCTGGTCCTCTACACCGAGGAGTTCGGCGCCAAGACCCCGGCCGACGACGGCGTCGACGTGGTGATCGACGCCACCGGCAAGGTCGTCGGCACCCGGGCGCCGGGCGCCGACGTGGCGCGCGGCACGCGGGTGCTGCACGGCACCGGCGTCGCCACCGACTGGCTCGCCGCGCACGCCACCGACGGCACCACGCTCAGGATCGACACCAAGGTCGTCGACCTGCGCAAGCGCTCGGCCATCAAGCTGACCCCGGACGTGAGCGTCATCGCCGGCAGCGTGGGCCTGGTCCGCAACGGCAAAACCAAGATCACGGCCAAGCTCAACGGTCACGACTCGCTCAACATGATCCTCCGCCGGCACCCGCGCACCCTGCTCGGCACGACCCGCAACGGCAGCCTCATCGTGGCCGTCATCGACGGCCGCCAGCCGGGGGCCTCGGTGGGGGCCAACTTCATCGAGGCGGCCCGGTTCATGCGCTGGCTCGGCGCCAAGGAGGCCATCAACCTGGACGGCGGCGGCTCCACGGCCATGGTGGTGGGCGACAAGGTCGTGAACCACCCGTCGGACGGGGTGGAGCGCGGGGTCGGCGACGCCCTGCTGATCATGCCCAAGTAACGACGGGACATCGGGGCCCTGGGGGCGAGCGCGACACCTCGCGCTCGCCCCCGTTTGTGTCGCCCTCAGGTGGCTCGATGACCTTGGCCTGATGACCTGGGCTCCATGACCTGGGCTGCACGACCTGGGCTGCACGACCTGGGCTGCACGACCTTGGCTGCACGACCTTGGCTCTATGCCGTTGGCTCTATGCCGTTGGCTCTATGCCGTTGGCTCTATGACATGGAGTCCAGCCCATCGCGGTGACTCCACGAGCCATGCCAGCCCAACGTGGATGCCGGCCCAACAGGGACACTGGGCCAACAGGGACACTGGGCCAGCGGAAATGCCGGCCCAATCGACGCCAGCACGACGCACATGCCGCCCAACGTAACTGCCCGGTACAGCGCCCATGGCCGACCGACGAGATGCCCCGTGCTGCAACAGCACCCGCACACCTCAGGGCCCGTACAACTCAGGACCCGTACAACGCAAGAAAGGGCCCCACCCTCCGCCTCCCGGAACCATTACTGGCCCGAGAAGCTCCGGGTGGAGCCCTCTCCTATCAAAGATTGTCCGGCGGTGACCTACTCTCCCACACCCTCCCGAGTGCAGTACCATCGG